>CADBQQ010000027.1 GCA_902796825.1 uncultured bacterium | reverse complement strand
ACTTTTACATCGGTCGGACTATTTAATTTATAAAGAAGGAGTTAATATGACAAAATTAGATAAATTAAAACAAGCAGAACATTTGTATGTTCTTGTCTTGATCTTATGTCTATAAGAGAATTAAAACCCGCAGAACAGAAAATTTGTTTTGAAAATTGTATTGTAAAATCCGGTAAATATACTAATCGCGCTTTAGGTTATGTTCTTAAATATCTTCCTTATGAAGATGCTGTTAAATATTATGAGCGTTTGTTAAAATCTTCAAACGATAAAGTTTTGAGAAAAATATTAGTAAATGAAATACCATTCCTTGCCGTAAAAGATGAATATAAGTCTATTATTAAAGACGACAGAATATTATTAGACGGTATTGAAAATACATATTTGAAAAAATATATAGATAAGGATAGATTAAATCAATACAAGAGTATTGCTGATAAATATAATATTCTTTAGTATTTTATTCTAACGCGTTCATTTTCATTAAAATCTGATGGAGCCGCGCGTTTTTCTGATGAACCCAGCATTACGGCAGCATCAACTTTTACGGTATTCTTTTTTGTGTGTGCCGGAAATTTGGTTATAGGTTTATAGGCGTAACTCTTAATCAATTTTATTACATTTTCTTTGTCTTTAGTGTTCAGATACCATGACATTACTTTGACATTTGTTATGCTTCCGTCTGAATTTACATTAAATGAATAGTAAAACCATGCTCCCAGTCCGTATTCATCAAGAGCTTTGATGTATACGCTATCATCCAAAATTCTGTTTATAAAATTACTTTTCCAAGTGTTCCAGTCTATATTTTTGTCTAAATATCTGTCAGGAACATCAGGTATATTATGTTCTTTTCTGAAATCGTCATAGCGATTAAAATTTATACTTGGTTTTGGAGGAGGATTTTTGATACTATTTTCTATTTTATTAAGGCTTTGCAGCTGCCTGTTATAGTTGTCCAAATTTGAATTTTCTCTGCTTGCAGAGCTTGTTTTAGATTTATAATCCCGACGGAAAGTCATATCTTCCAAGCTGGATTCGTTATTTGTAATTTTGACTGCTATTTTGGAGGGTTCTATTTCTGTGTTTTTAATATTTGTTCCGGCTGAATTTATTTCAACTGTTTTAGATTCTATTTCAGTATTTGTATTTCTTATCACAACTTTTTCATTTACAAATTTTACGCGTTTAACTTTTTTAGAGCTGTCTGAGGACATTACGACAGCAGTTACAATAATAAAAATTAAAATTCCAAACGCAATAAGATAATTTTTCATAGATTTAATCCAGCATTGCCAATAATTCTTTGTAATTGTGAATTCTCTGCATTGTAGAACTTAACAGATTTGTTTCCGCAATTAACAGTGCTGTCGGGACGAGTGCTGTTACAAAACTGAGAAACATTCCGCGAATATCTCCGCCTAATTCGGTTACAAAGTAAGAAACATTCATAGTAAATTCTATTAAAATTATTGAACATGCAATGAATAACAGTGTGAATTTTTCTTTATTTAAACTTTTTGTAGAGTCAATCCCAAGAATAGTTACACCGTGACTATTATAATCATGGAAGCCGTCAAATTTAATTATTTCAGAGCCTTTGACACGTTTTGAAATAGTGAATGCACTTACAAATACAAAAAATGCGAAAATTATCAGAAAAGTTGCAAGAGTGAGAAATATCGGGCTGAATCTTAGTCCTGAAATTCTTACCCAGTTTGCGGCTTCCGGAAAACAAGAGGCTAAAGTATTAGATACACCATAGGCAAGAAACGGTGCCGTTAAAAGCCCGACCGTTGTTTCTAAAATCATACGCATCTGGTTATTTACCAAACTTCCTTTTATTGCCGAAATCCTATTTTGGCTAATAGAATTTACATAAGTGTCAATTAATTTTCTATACTGTTTTACAACAGTTTCAAAATCTTCTCTAAATTCGCTGTCTGTCAGGTCTCGCATTTCATCTTTCAAACGAGATCTGAAATATCCGCCGGCTACAGAAACAGAAGTTAAAGCGCCGACAAAGAGTGTTGAAATAAATATTGCAGCAATGTCAAATCCCGGAATATCTTTATAATAAAAAAGATTTATTACATAGACCATAAACATAAAAATTGAAGCTATAAAAATAATAAATTTTTGAGCGATATCAGAATCTCCGAGTCTTTTTGTTTTGTTAAATTCGATAAGTGAATAAACTCCGAATTTCATTATCAGTGAAATTGCAAGGACAATGGCACTTAAGCACACAAGGAAACCGAAATTTGTCGTTATATTTAAAACGGACGAAGAATTATCTACTCTTAAACCTAAAAGAAAATTTGTCATTCCAAATGAACAAACAAAAGACAAAACAACAATAGCAACGTTTAAAAACAATGTTGTATTATTTAAAGATTTAACAGACGCTTTTAGTTCTTCTATTTTATTGCCGATTTCTTTTACGATTGCAATTCTGTTTTTCTCTGTTTGTGAATTAAATATATCAATTGGTTTTGTTGTTTTTGTTTGCAAATTTGTATTTGTTGTTGATGCGATCGGAGGGATTTCTTCAATGCTGTCTTGTTCAATGGTTACTAAAAGAGTTTGTTTACCGATTTCAAGCGAAAAATATTGAGGTAAAAGTGCTTTTAAAAAACTTTTTCCGTTGCAGAGAATATCTTTATTCTCGCTTGAATTAATTATTACATAGTTATTATATTTTTCAGAATATATAAGTTTGATAAGGAAATTTTTTCCTGTGCCGTCAACGGTAAAATCACCATCATTGTCACTGCTTATGACAATTGCCGGCATGTTTTTAAATTCTTGCAATTTATCTGAAGATTTTATCGTTACTTTCATAAATTCCCTCTAGCGGCCAATAGCCGTCAAGAATTTTCTTAAAGATTTAGACGCAGTTGCATCCGTACCTATAATCAGCTTATCTTCTCCTAATACAGGGGAAAGGGTTTCTTTAACTATATCAAGTTTTTCAGGAGCTGCGAACAAAAACATCATAGAAAAGTTTTCGGTTTGCTCTTGCACTTTTTTTACTTCTTCAGGCAGTGTATTCCAATTGATTTGTTTGCTGATTTCTCCTTCATTTTCCAGATCGCCAACAACAACAACCGCAGGGACATAACCCTCTTTATACATATTAACCGCGTGGTTAAAAGCTTTTTTTAATGACAACCCGTAAGCCGTTCCGTATTCTTTTTCATTATATTTTGTAAATTGTTCAAGAGATTTGCGAATTTCTGAACTTGATTGAGGCGAACCTTCATAGATTAAGTATGAATCCTCTGAAACTCGTAGGATTTTAATGTGATCTTCCGGATCAAGCATTGAATATAATTGTCTTAATACTTTAGTTTGCGCAGGCAAATCTTTTATATTTGAAGCGGAGGAATCTACAACAAAAATAACTGCCGCTTTGTGAAAATCATCAACTTTAACTTTTGACAGCCCCATAATTCCGGCTATTAATGCCATTGCTAAAAATATGGCAAATAATATAATTTTAATTCTATTACTCATAACAATAAGTTACCATAAAAATCACTTTTCGGTAATCATTTAAATGCAGTATATAATACAAAAATCCCCCGGTCTATTCAATTAAACTGTGGACAAGGGGATTTTTTAAATTTAAGTTAGTAAATTCTATCCGAAATATCTTTTTAAAAGACCATCAAAGCCTTTGCCATGACGGGCTTCGTCTTTAGCCATTTCATGAACGGTGTCATGAATTGCATCATATCCCAATTCTTTTGCTCTTTTCGCTAAAGCAAGTTTACCGTCGCAAGCGCCGTGTTCAGCATCAGCTCTAAGTTCAAGGTTTTTCTTAGTTGAATCTGTAACAACTTCTCCTAACAATTCTGCAAATTTTGCAGCGTGTTCAGCTTCTTCAAAAGCATATCTTTTGTATGCTTCTGCAATTTCAGGATATCCTTCTCTTTCAGCCACTCTTGACATAGCAAGATACATACCTACTTCAGTGCATTCTCCGTTAAAATTAGCTCTCAAACCTTCCATTATTTGCGCATCTTCAACCTTGCCGTCACCTACGTGGTGTTCTGTTGCGTAAGTTTTTTCTTCTGAGCCAATGGCTTTAAAAGTTGTTGCGCCGCAAAGAGGGCATTTGTCCGGTTGAGTGTCAGCTTCTGTAGACCAACCGCAAACTGTACATACGTATTTCATCAATAACCGCCTTTCTCTATTTTATAACCGTTAACAAAACTTATACTTACTCAATTTTAGCAGAAAAAATCTTTTTGTAAACGTTATCTAAATGTTTTGTTTATTGTAATATATTTGCAGATAAACAAGGAGTTGATATGAAAATCGGTGTTGTAGGTTTAGGTTTAATCGGTGGGTCTGTTTTTAAAGATTTGAAAAAATTGGGGCATAATGTTGTCGCGGTTTCTCAATCTCAATTTGATGAAAATATTTATAAAAATTACGATGTGTTAAAAGATTGTGAACTTGTTTTTGTATGTTCGCCTATGAATAAAACTCCGCAAATTCTTGATAATCTTGAAAATTTTCTAAATCCGGAAACAGTTGTAACAGATGTTTGTTCGCTAAAACGTTTTGTTTGCACAAAAAAACGTCCTTACAAGTTTATTCCGTCACATCCGATGGCAGGTACGGAAAAACAAGGGTTTGAAAATTCGTTCGAAGGATTATTTATAGGGGCGAAATGGATTATAACTCCTATTTATGAAGATAAAGACGGAATTAAAATTTTAACTTCAATTATAGAAGCTCTCGGCGCAAAACCTGTTATTACAACACCTGAAAAGCATGATGAAGCCGTAGCATTGATTTCGCACATGCCGATGTTAATTTCACAAGCTATTTTTAAAACCGCACAAAATAACGAACTGGCTTTAGAAATCGCTTCATCAGGTTTTCGCGATATGACACGTCTTGCTATGTCAAATGTTGAAATGGCAAATGATATGATAACAATGAATTCCGATAATATTGAAAAAAGTATTTTAAATTTATACAAATCAATCGGAGAATTAACTAAAGAGGATTATATCGCGCAAATATCCGATATTCGCGCAAAACGTCAGACAATGTTTTAAGCTTCTTTAATTTGATTATTATTATTTTTCTCTAGGTGTAAAGTGTCAATTAATAAATTTAATTTCCCAAACACTTCTTTAAATTGAGGTATAGATAGACTTTGTTTACCGTCGCTCATGGCTTGTGCCGGATTGTGATGAACTTCAACCATCACGCCGTCAGCACCTGCAACTAAGCCTGCTTTTGCCATCGGCTCTATTAAGTACCTTTGGCCTGTACCATGACTCGGGTCAATAATTATAGGCAGGTGGGAATATTTTTTGATAACGGGAACGGCAGCAATATCAAGAACATTTCTGGTAAAAGAACTGTCAAAGCCTTTAATCCCGCGTTCGCATAAAATAACTTTTTCATTTCCATTGTACATTATGTGTTCAGCCGCTAATAAAAATTCCCGAATAGTGCTTGCTGGGCCGCGCTTTAAAACAATTGGTTTATCGCATTTTCCGACAGCTTTTAAAAGGCGGAAGTTTTGCATATTTCTTGCTCCGATTTGAATGATATCAGCATATTTACAAACTAAATCCAAATCAGTCGAATCCATAAGTTCTGTAACTACGAGCAATCCTGTTTCTTTTTTTGCCTGTGCAAGGTATTTCAAAGCTTTTTCGCCAAGTCCGTCAAAATCATAAGGAGAGGTTCTGGGCTTGAATGCTCCCCCTCTTAAAAATTGACAACCCATTTCTTTTGCCGCTACGGCGACCTTTAAAAGGCCTTCATAATCATCTTCTACCGAACAGGGACCAACCATAAATACAGGTCTGTTTGCTCCTCCGATTTTTACCCCGTTTTCAAATTCGATAACGGTGTCCTCTTCTTTTCTGTCGCGAGAAGCCATTCTATATGGTTCACGAATTAATTTAACTTGATTTACACCCTCAAGAGTTTCCAGTCTGCTTGGAGAAAGAGTAGTTTTATCTCCTAACGCGTCAATTACTGTGTGAACATCTCCAACATGGACAATTGCTCTAAAGCCGTGTTCTTCTAAAATATTCTTAACCGCAAGGATGTTTTCTTCCGTTGCGCTGCGTTCCATTATTATAATCATAAATTTACTTCCTTTGTTTAAATATGCTTTTATTATAGAAAAAAAAGAGAATTTTACAAATATTTAAAAATATCATCGGGATTATTTATTATTATTTTTGCGCCATGCTTCATTAAAAATTCTTGAGTTTTAAAACCCCAAGTTACACTTATGCACCTAATTCCGGCATTTTTAGCCGTTTGAATATCGACTTCTGAATCCCCGACATAGATTGAATTTTCTTTTTCCGCGCCAAAATGTTCTATCGCTTTTAAAACCGTATCAGGTGCAGGCTTTTTCTTTATCCCGGCAATTTCATTTTCTCCTGCTGCAAAATCAATTAAATCAGGAAAATATTTTTCACATAAGTTCTTAACAGCACTATCAAACTTATTTGAGACAACAGCAATTTTTAAACCTTTTTGTTTTAATGTTTTAAGCATTTCTAAAATACCTGAATACGGAGCGGTTTTGTTATACATATTCTTCCCGTAATTTTTTTTAAAAAGCGCAAGACAGTTTTCAAAATTATCATTATTTTCCCCGTTTGGTATAGCACGTTCTATAAGCTTAGCAACACCGTTGCCGACATAATCTCTAATTTGCCCGACAGTTTTTTCAGGAAAGCCAAAAGAATTTAATGCAAAATTTGTACTATCAGCCAAATCTTCAAGAGTATTCAAAAGTGTTCCGTCTAAATCAAAAATTATTGTATTAATATTCATATTTTAATTATAATGCTTAATTTAAAATTTTGTCAAAATTTCAAAAATAATAATGGTTAAAATCGCGTTTATAATCGGCTTTTCAAGAAAATTTTTTAAAAATTTTATACCAAAATTTCATATAAAAATCCTCTATTTTAATGAAATTTTTTTGTATTTTCGTTATAAAATTTAATAAGAATTTGCATTATAAAAATAAAAGTAGTAATATAAAAATACAAATTTAAAAGGAGGTCAAAAACATGTTTACATCTAGCAAAAAAGAACAAAAACAAATGCAGCAACAAATTATCGAATCTGCGGGTAAAATCTACAATTACCTATCAGACAAAGGTGAAGTTACTATCAACAAATTAAGAAAAGATATGGATTTGGATGATAATTTCACTTACATGGGCTTAGGATGGTTGTCAAGAGAAGATAAATTATCTTATACTCAAAAACCGAAATCAGTTACAGTTAAATTAGTATAGTAGTCAAAAAGAATTAAAAAACGGGGCGCAAAATTTAAATTTTGCGCCCCGTTTTTCGTGGTAATAATATTTTATTCTTCTTTATTTACGCATTTGAAAACCAGTCCGGCAGCCAAACCTCCGATTAAATTAACCAAAATAGTTAACCAAGCTAATTTAGCACAACAAGCCAGACCTAAAATAATTGTTGAAAGAGCAACAGCAGGATTGAATGCTCCCAAACAAATACTTCCTACTGCAAAAGCACCAACCATTACAGTTGAACCGATTGCAAGACCATAATAGCAGTTGCCCTCTGTTTTTTTAGATGTTGCAGTTAATAAAACTACATAACATAATGCGAAAGTAAATAAAAATTCTGCAATGATGATATTTACAAGATCATAAGGAATAGGTGCAGAATGCTGCGCTCCTCCTGCCATAAAATTAACAAGATAAGCTGCCACAACACCGCCTAAAAATTGAAATGCTGCGTAAGGCACCCATTGTTTTGCGCTCAAAGCTCCTCTTACAACAGCCGCAAGAGATACTGCCGGGTTATAATGTCCGCCTGAAATAAATCCTCCTGCATAAACCATTACCATTAGAACAAAACCTATAGCTAGCGGAGCAATTACTCCAGGAACGCCAAAAGCAGCAGTTGCACCTACCGTGAATACAAGGAAAAAGGTTCCTATAAATTCAACAATGTACTTTCTAATGTCCTCGTTCATAAAAATCCTCCTAAAATTTTAACTACTATAACAACGACCGAAAAAATTATACAACATTTTTAAATTTTGTACAATAATCCAAAAGGTCTTGACAAAGTGTTAGGTTTGCCTTACAATTATTTTAGAAAGAGAACGGTATAAAGAATGCAAGCGAAAGTTCAAAATCTATCTTCCGGCTTGGAGGATTATATTGAAGCCATATACACCTCGCATTTAAACAACAATTTGTTAAAAGGTGCAGATTTGGCCAGAAAATTGAAAATTTCGCGTGCTTCTGTTTCCGAAGCTTTATCAAAACTTGTCAATAAAGGATTGATAACATATAACAGCTATGAATCGATTTCCTTGACGGATAAAGGAATCGAGGAGGCTAAAAAAGTTTATGAAAAACACAATGCATTAAAAGATTTTTTTGAAACAGTTCTAAAAATTCCTTCGGAAGAAGCCGGTGAAAATGCTTGTAAAATCGAGCATATAATTTCTCAAAACGTACTTAATAAATTAATTCAATTTACAAAAGATTACAAAAATAAACAATAATTTTTTTTGAAACGAAGGTTAGGTTAACCTAACACTTCACCTTATTTTATAACCCGCAACTGTACACTAAAAAGGGGAAAACAAAAAATCCCCTCTTTTTCTTTGACTTTTTAAATCAAATAATTATACAAAATATATGAGATGGAGTGAAATATTTAATTTTAACCCAAAATGTCAGCATAACAAGGTTCCGCTTGATGCGGATATTTATTATTGTCCTGATTGTGGAGAACTTATAGAAAATAAATGGTATATTGTCCGTTGTGCTTGCTGTTCGACTAAAGAACCCGCAACAATTCGAAATGGGGAAATTGTTCCTATTGAGAATTTTTGTCACAATTGCGGAAACAAGAGTTATACTGTAGAGCGCATAGAAAAAATTGACTGCATAAATATAAATTATGCTGTGCTTGTACGGGAAGTTGTAAATAACGAAATAAATGAATATACACAAAGTTGGATTGATGCTATGCAAACAACCATTGGCACACAAAAATTGCTGCAATAATACCTATCAAATCTGCCAAAAGACCGACAAAAAGAGAATATCTGTATTTTGAGATTTTCACGGCGCCAAAGTAAACAGCAAGAACATAAAAAGTCGTTTCGCTGCTTCCAACCATAACTGCTGCAAGTTTTGTTGCGTAATTGTCAGGCCCGAGAGAATTTGCAATGTCTGAAAAAACACCCAAAGCCGCAGAGCCAGACAAAGATCGAACTATTGTTAGCGGTAAAACATCCGCAGGAAAATGGATTTTTGTCAAAATTGGGGTAAGGATTTGCGCAAGCATATCAATTGCGCCGCTTGCTCTTAACATTGATATCCCGACAATTATTGCAACAAGATATGGAATTATGTTAACTGCGACTTTAAAACCATCTTTCGCTCCGTCAGTAAATTCTTCATAAATCGGCACTTTTTTAATCATTCCCGCGATTAAAATCCATAACAGTAAAACAGGTAATGCCCAGAGTGAAATTATATTTAGTATTTTACTCATTTTCGGCCCCGCTTTCTATATTTTGAGCAGGATAGAACTTTTGGAAAATTTTAGATAACACTATCGCGCTTAAAAATGCAATTGAAGTTACAATTAAAGTCGGAGCAATAATTTCTGTAGGATTTTTGTATCCGATTGAAACCAAAACAGCTAATACAGTTGTCGGAATTAACTGAAAACCTGCGGTATTCATCCCAAGAAAAAGACACATAGAATTTGATGCGGATTTTTTATTTTTATTTTCTTTTTGCAATTCCTCCATTGCCTTAATCCCAAAAGGAGTGGCTGCGTTGGATAACCCGAAAGCATTTGCGGTAAAGTTCATTGCGATATCTCCGACAGCCGGTGAATTTGAAGGTATTTCATTAAAAAGAATTTTTGTTATCGGTTTTAAAATTTTGGAAATCCAATTAATAATTCCGGATTTTTGTGCAATTTTCATCATTCCGAGCCAGAAAGCCATAATGCCAATAAGTGAAAAAGCGACTTTTACAGATAACTCCGCCCCATCCATTACAGCATTAACAACTTCTTGCAATCTTCCGTTTAGGGCTCCTGCAATAATTGAAATTATTATCAAAAATCCGAAAATGTAATTCATAAACCAATTAAAACATTAAATTATAAATCGGTCAAATTATCATTTTTTAGTAAAACCTAGCATAATAGTGAGCGCTTGCAAGTTTTTCATAAGCCATTCTGGCAAATATTTTAACAGCTTCCAATTTTTCTTTGAAAGTTGTTGTACGTCCATAAGTTTTATCAGAGAATGCCATTAAGTCCTTTTCCGCATTTTTAAATTTTTTATAATGCAGTCTTGCCATTGCTTCATTATGGCGCATACCATACTCTACAGCCATACCTTTATCGTTTCTCAATTCATAAAATCCTTTCATTGCTCTGAAAGTTTTTTTATTAGGCATTTTGTAGTAACCAAAAGTTGTTTCATTATTATTAACAGCTTGAATTTTCATGATTATTCTCCTTATAAGATACAAAAGAGCCTTAGAACTTTCTAAAACTCTTTTCTTAAATAAATGGTTGCGGGTGCTGGATTTGAACCAACGACCTTCGGGTTATGAGCCCGACGAGCTACCAGACTGCTCCAACCCGCGATAGGT
>CADBQQ010000026.1 GCA_902796825.1 uncultured bacterium | reverse complement strand
CCGTCATCATTTCTTCCGTTTGGGATTAATACCTTAATCCCGCTTTTAACAGTAATTTCATTACTATTTTCCGAATAGACGGCTACACCATTTGATGCTTCAAGAATACAATTTGTAATTTGACTTTTATTCAAAAAGTGTTTTTCAGCATCTTCACTCAAATTGGATAAAGCGGTGTTTGCACTATTTGAAATTTGTTCCAGAACATAATTAAAGTCAGCATTAACTTCTTCTGCTTTAGCTTTAGTTCCGGGAGTGAATGAGTATGGAATATTTAATGTCATAATTTCCTTTCCGCTCAAGCAGAAGTATTATGACTCAGAGACAAAGGGCAATTGCATTATATCATATCTTTCTGATTTTGACAAGTCTTAAAAACACACAGCTCTTTAATTTTAGAAAAGGCTGTGTGTTAAATTACAGATATTATAAAGTTTTCAGTATTTTATTTCGCTGCTTTTCTAAACAGAGGCATAATTTTATCATAAGTATATTTTGAAATAAATTCACCTGCTGTTGCAATATAATGACTTGCCTTATCTAAAAGTTTAGCATCCTTTAATGCTTCCGGTGCAAGTTTTTTAACAACATTTGAAGCTTGAAGTCCAACAAGAGCTGATGCCGCTGCAATTGCTAAACATGCTCTGATAAAAACTTTTCTGCCTGTCGACATTTTTTTCTTTTCAGGTACATCCGCAATTTCTTGATTTATCGGATTTGAATATTTTCCGGGTCTTTCTAACATTTCAATACCGCGAAAATTTACACTTGACACAGGGCCTACACTCATAGACATAAGAAAACCTCCAAATATTTCACACTACACTATAACTAAAACCATCTTTATTACCATTTTGACAAAATTTTGATATAAAGAAAATTTTTGTTACAAAAATTTACATTTTTTTGGAATATTTTACATTCCGGTGTCATCTATATAAACAGAACGCACGAATAAGGGGAGTAAAAAATGACAACAACTTTATATATAGAAGATCAAGATAAAAGCGAAGCGCAATTTATGTCAGGGAGTTTTGTTGAAACAGAAGTTAAAAACCGCGCATATATTAATACTCTTGGTGCAGAGATTTTCTCAAGATATTTAGCTTCTGAGGGGGTTGATACTTCAAAATTGCATAATTTGCATTCTATTTCAAAACTAATTGAAACTGTTGATATTGCAGATATTTTACTCCCAAATATTCATATTGACGTGAGAGTAATATTTGACGAAAATCAAATTTTTGTACCAATCAGCCACTCTGAACTCGACATAAAACCTGACGTTTATGCAGTTTTAAAGCTTTCGGATAACAAGTTTGAAAAAGTTGATTTTATAGGTTATTTTACCCCGAAACAAATAAATAAAGACAATAAAAACGATACATACTATTTTATCAAAAAAGACAAATTAAAAAATAGTGAAGATTTTATTGATTTCATAAAAGATTTTTCAAGAAAAACACCTAAAGCAATCTCTGAGGGTGAATTTTTCAGAGGAAGAACTTTATCTGTTTCACTTGCGGACCATGATTTAGAAATCTCAGAGAAAAAAGAATTAATTAAACTCTTATTAAGAAGTGACGAATTGCGTGAAAGTGTATTAGAATTCGATAATTTCGAAACATTATCGTTCAATGTCGCATCTGCTTTTGGAGAAGAACTTGTTCATCAAGAAACCTCTGAAAATAATACTATCATTGAAACTCCACTTGAAGAAGATGACGCTCAAAGTGAAGAACAAGAATCTGAAAATGAAGAAGATAACAATGAAAATAATGAAGAAGAACAACAACAGCCTGAAACAGATACCCTTGAAGAACCTGTTGTTGAAGATATGAACATTTTAACTTCTGACGATGAACTTGAAATTACGCAGGATCCGTTATTGCCGGATTTAGATATAGCAATTGACGATTTTGATGAGGATTTTGACAACATAGAAGATGATTCTAAAAATACATCTTTAAGTGGTAGTATTGGAAAAGGAATTGAAATTGCCGCAGATACAGCTATTGCTGGAGCAGAAGCAGCTGCCGATATCACAGCCGCCTCAATAAGTGCAGAAGCTATTGCCGCCGGAGCAGCAACTCAAGGTGCAATGGATTTAGCAAGTATGGCAGGAGAAATTATTGAAAATTTACCTGACATCCCTATTGATAATGAAGAAGAACATTTACACGATTTTTCACAAGTTGGGCCTGAATTGAAAGAAACAGACGTAATTCCCGTACTTGATGAATATGACACACCAACTGATTTATCGGAATTAGAACCTGTTGAAGATTATACGAAAAAGGAATTTGAGAATTCCGAAGTGCTTGATTTTTCAGACATGGACACTGTAATTCCTGATGAAATTATAGAAGAAAATCCTGATACCGATAATCTTACAGATATAGGCAATATGGAAAAACAAGCAGACGACGAGAATTATAATTTTGATTTTGAACAAGATTTGTCCGCAGAAGATTTTGCCATCGAAGAAATGCCGGAAGAAATTGAAGAAACTCAAAATTCGGAAGAACAAGAATATAACTTTGATGACTTAAATGAAAATGAATTTGAAGAAGAAAATATAGACGAAATTTCAGAACAGGAGGAAATCGAAGAAGCTTCACCGGAACAAGAAGAATGGGTTTCTGATGTAGATTACGACAACCTTGAAGATGTTGACTCTGTTCAGAAAGAAGAACCCGAAATTACAGAAGAAGTACCTTTTGAAGATTTCATTCCCGAGCAGGAAAAAGAAGAACCTACAGTAATTGAAAATTCTGTAGTTATAAGCGACAAAAACTTTGAAGTAGGTGAAATTGAAATTGATATAAATAAACCGGAAGAACAATTCCTTGAAGGTTCTGAACACTTGGAATATCTTTATAATGAAGAAGATAATATTCCGGGCGGCTCTTTATTGAACGGACCAAATCTTTTGAATAGGCAGTCCAAAGGCTTTGGTTTAGGGCTAATAGGCATTATAACATCATTAATAATAGTTGGTATTATAGGTATTTCTATTTCTAAAATGCTGAAAAAACCTGTAGAAGAAGTACCTCAGCCGATTACAGATACTAACACCGCACAGGAAAAACCGTCTGCAAATCCAAACGAATTGAATTTAAATGAAGGTAATGTGGTTAATATTGATAATACTTCCCCTATATCTCCGGCAACAGTTCAACATAAACCGCAAACTCCTGCGCAGGTTCAGAATAATCAACCTGCAAAAACTCTTTCACCGACACAATTTATTGAAGTAAGCAAATTAAGCTGGGAAGCTCCTGATTATGTAGCAGCTGACCAATCTTTCAAAAGATATTTCCAATCTGCAGGTAAAAGCTTGAAATTATCATTAACAAGCGATTTGTTACTTGCAAGTGAATATATATACTCAGATCAAGTTCGTGTAAGTATTAACTTCTCTCAAGACGGCTCATTGAAAGATGCAAAAATATTGCTATCAAGTGGCTCCCAACAAGTTGATAAGATTGTGTTACAAACTGTTAACCAAACACTTAATATCCTCAAAGCCCCTCATAGCTTAGGAAACGACTCAGGAACCACAGTGATACTTAAAATTTATTTCTAATTATGCTATAATGTTGAGCAAGGGAGAGGATTCATAGTTGTGGAACTTGCTCAAGAAAAAATAGATTTAATAAGCAATATAATTAAAAGTGACCGTAAATATCCGAATAATGAAGATTTGTATGACGATTTCTTTAATGAAACCTGTCAGCGTTCAATGTCTATTATTAATGCTATAGACAATGAAGCAACTCTTACTGCTTATTTAAAACGTATTGCCACAACATCTATTATTAATGTATTGAAAGATTCCGGCAGACTTCAAAGAACAAGAGCCGGATATATGTCAACAAAAGAAGTAATTTTTGATAATCAAGAAAAAGAAATTGATTACAGCTCAATTAACATAAATTATTCAAGTATTAAACTCCCTAAAACTCCGGAAGAAATTGTTATACAAAAAGATATCCTGAAATTTGTATCACAAACAATAGTTAAAATTGATTCCGAAGACCCTGAAAAACAATACCTTAATATCTACAAGCTCAGATATGATAAAGGTATGACACAAAAAGAAATCTCCGAAGAATTAGAAATTTCACAATCCGAAATATCCAAAAGATTATACAAATTAATGGATAAAGTCAAAGAAATACTGAAGTAGTTTTTTGTATTATGAAATGTCCGGTATGTAAAAAAAATATTCCCGATAAGACCTTGAAATGTCCTTATTGTAAAACAATAACGGGCTTGTTGTGTTCAGAATGCGCAACAGTAAACCCTGTCGGTGCAATGCATTGCAAAAATTGTTCTCACGAGTTATTAAAAATTTGCCGCCATTGCGGAAGCGTCAATTTCCCAAACGCTACAAAATGCAGAAAATGCGGTTCAGCTTTTGCTAACAATAACAAAAATGAACAAATACGTCTTGAATATATTCCAAAATTCTATACACGTACTCAAGCTATTGATGCAATTATTGACGGTATTTTATCTCGAGAAAAAAAAATATTTTCAATATCCGGAGATAAAGGTATAGGAAAAAGTTCACTGCTAAAAAAAATCATTGAAAAACTACACAGCGAAAATTATCAATGGTGCAGAGGAACATGCACTCCATTAACTCAAGTTTCACCGGGCGGTGTAATTCAAGATATGATGCTTAATTTGTTAAGTTTACCAAATTTTTGCATTAGCGGAGATGATATAAAAAAAGATGCATTAAATTTCTTAGAGAAAAATTTTAAATTTTTAAATCAAAATGAAATATCAAATTTTTTCAATTTTCTATACAATTCCATAGATGGAAATTACGAAGATATAATAATAAATAAAAAAATAACACATGAAATTTTAAACAAAATCTTTGATGCTCTGGCAAATACCGGAAAATATATTTTTGTTGTAGATAATTTTGAATTTATTGACGGATTTAGTGCAGAGTTTTTCAATAACTTTATGCAAAAGGACTCAAATTGGAGGAATTTACGTTTCATAGCGTTATATAATGAACACAAACCAATAAATAATTTTTTTGGTTTGGATGATAAAGATATTGATTATTTTCTTGATATTAATCTTGCCCCACTCTCAAAACGTGAACTTGAAGAAAATATCAGCTCTGAAAAACTTGCATATATAACTCCGCGAGAGAAAGAAGTTATTTTTGAAAAAAGTAAAGGTAATCCTGCTTTTGTAGAGCAGGCCGTAAACTATTCACTTGATTGCCAAATGTCAGATAAAGCATTTCTTTTACCTGCATCTTTTCAAGAACTTGTAAAAGAAAGACTCTCAACTTTAAAGAAAAATAACCCTCAAGCATATAAATTACTTTCAGGAGCAGCTATTCTTGGCGACAAATTGAACCTTATGCTTCTTAAAGAAATTTTCGGTTACAAAACAAAAGAATTTCAAGAACTTATGTCATATCTTGTCAAATCTGATTTTGTAAGATTTTACAACGATAACTACTATGAATTTAATAATATATTCTTATGGGAAACAATTCTCAAAAATATTCCAAAAAATAACGCTTTCCAAGAATTGAATATAAAAATAGGAAAAGCCTTGAGTCTTTATACATTAAATATAAATCCTGCAATGGCAATGATTGCGCACAATCTCAAAGAAAATCGTATGGCTTTTGATATTTGGACCAAAACTACACGTCTTGCGGCATATATAGGAGATGTAAATTTATATGTAATAGCGCAAAAACAATGTCTTGCACTTATAAATGAATTTAATGAAAACGAAACACTTGACATTCGCTACAACATTAGCGAACGTTTGGGCAAGCTGTTAACAAATTATGACCCGCAAGAGGCAATAGAATTCCTTCCTGACGCTATTTCTCATGCAAAAGAAAATAATAATGATGTAAAAGAAATTGAATTATTAGGCTATCTTGCAAAATGCTGCACCAAAACAGGAAATTATTTCGGAAACATCGAGTGTGTGGATAATGTTCTGAAAAAATTAAAACCCTCGCAAGAATTGGAAATTGCAATGATTAAAGCCTCAAAATTGCAAGCACTCTTAAACATCGGTAATTGCGGAGAAATAATTAACCTTGCAGATAATGATATTTTGCCAAAATTAAATTCATTCTTACTAAAACCTGCACTGGATAATAATATTCCAATTAATCTTATACATGATACGTGGCTCGGGGTTAACTTAATTCTTGCATCGGCTCTTGCAATACAAGGCAATGACAGATCGTTTGAAGTTTTGAAAAGAATATTTGAAGAAATTGAAAAGCGGCATATAAATGATTTGAAATTTATATGCAAAGCCAAGCTGGTACAAGCTTATGCAAACACAGTAAAAGGCGATTTCAAAACATCATTCAATATTTTAGAAGAAATAGATAACAGATATAGAGCTGAATACATGGACAGCGATGCTATTTCTCGCTGGAATTTAATCTATATAACAAATAAATTTATGCTCAAAGACTATGAAGGAATTCGAGAAATTTTATTTGACGCTGTTACTTATGCAAACAATATTTCTGACAACTTTACAAAAAATATCTTAAAAGTCTTTCTTGGTAAAACTTTCAAAGATGACAATCAAGCAAAACACGCAATAAAAATATACAATGAACAAATTGAATATTTCTCAAAGGAAAAAATAGCTTTCGGTGCAATTTTAACATGGTATTTGATTGCGGAAGCAACCATAATAACGGAAAATCCTAAAAACGCTATCGACATTGCAAATCAAGCACTTGAAATAGCTCAAAATCCGCGTATAAACAATTATTTCTTTATTACAAAATTGAAAATAATACTTGCGCTTGCTTATATAGAAATCTCTGATTTTGAAAGCGCAAAAATAAATATTGAATCTGCAATTCATATTGCTAAAAAATACAATATGAATGATGTTTTATCACGTCTATACTTGCTTTACGGTTCATACTATCAAGATATCGGTGCCGTAGATAATCAAAAACAAAGTGAATATCTTAAAGGTGCATACAAAATGTACAATAATGCCGAAGATATAGTTAAAACTAAAACCGGCAATCCATATATTAAAAACTATATTGAAAACAAAAAACAAATTCTTTTAGATTACTGCCAGAAGAATAATATTTTATTAAACTAGCAAAAAATATTTTTGCTTGATTTATAATAAATACTATGATTAGAATTAAACCAAAAACCGTAAATTATCAACCTCTTAAACCACTGAAAAACTTGGCAGATCGCAAACCAACAGATTGTGAATATAAGTCTGCGACGCCGCTTGCACAATTGCATTCCAAAAAACTTAACCCGTTTCAAAAGTTTTGGAAAACATTAAAAGCATTATATGATGCTAATAAACGCTAATATATAATCTGCTTTAACTCCTTTTTAACTATAGAAAAAACATCTTGCCAATTATCAGGTGTTTTTTGCCTGAATAATTTTACACTGTCATACCAATCACATTTTGTCAAATCTGTATGCCAACGCCAATTATACAAATACGGCAGAATTACAAAACATTTTTTGTTCATTGCGCCTGCAAGATGTGCAAGCGAAGTGTCATTACAAATAATTAAATCCATATTTTCAACAGCCGCCGCAGTATCTGAAAAATCATTAAATTCAGGTGCAAGATTTATTACATTATACTTTTCTTGAATTTTACCAAATTCTTCTGAACCCTCATAAGTCTGGCAAGAATAGAATTGAGTGTTATCAAGTTCAAAAAGCGGGAAAAAATCTTCTACTTTTAATACTCTATTTTTTTCATAAAAAGTATTTCCCTGCCATTTTATACCTATTTTAAATTTGTCATTATTAAAGAACTTTTCTTTAAACTTTTGCACCTTATCCAAATTTGCTTTCAAATATCCGTCATCATGGTGTACAAACATATCCTGCCCTTGTTTACCCATAACAAACGGTATACTCAAAAACGGGATATGGTAATCGAAATAAAACTCATTCTCCGGTTTAAATAAATCCATAATCTCCGCACCGTAAGAATTTTCTTTTAAAAGCGGGACAAGCTCTTTTTGCGGTTTAAATATAATTTTTTTACATTTTGAAGCAAGTTCCGGCATAAATCTGTAAAACATTAAAATATCGCCAAATCCGGCTTCATAATATGTATAAAGAGTTTTATCCGACAAATCCTCTCCTTGCCACAGTTTTTTTTCTTCCATTAAATTAGGATATGTTTTGTGTTGTGACAATATTGCACTTTGACGACAAAGCCTTGACTCAAAAGATTTTAAGCCGTTTTTATAATCTTTAGACTGCATATAAGCCAATGCCAAAAAATAATCAGATTCCCAATCATCAGGCTTTAATTCAATTGCTTTTTTATAACATTCAATTGCTTTTTGAGGTTTTATTTGAGCAAGATACAATGCCGCAAGATTAAAATATACTTCGTGGCTGTCAGATTTCAATTCAAGAGCTTTTTTATAAAATTCTTCTGCTTTGCCGAAATTATTATTATTTTTATATGCCATTGCCAGATTAAAACGATTTTCATAATTATCGCCGCCACCCGAAATAATGTCCTCATAGCAATTAATTGCTTTACAATATTCACCTTTTTGAAAATATAATCTTGCCAGATTTTCGTAATAATAAATTAAAGGCTTTATTTCAATCGCTTTTTTAATAAGCTCCTCTGACTCACAAAATTTTCCAACTTGACAATACAAAACCCCCAACAAATCCAAAACTTCATGATTTTGGGGGTTATCTTTTAAAATTTCTTTATACAAATCACATGCCAGTGTCAATTGACCGTTACGATGAGACTCGAAAGCCATTTTAAATTTTTCGGATTTCTGCACCATTGATTATCCTTATAATTGAATTCCAAATATTGAGAATATATTGTTTATATGGAACAAATTATATTGAAAAGCAAGTCCTATAAGAGTAGCCGTTATAACCAGTATTGAGATGATTAAAGCAGTGTCTTTTTTGTCGCCGTTACGTCTTAAAAGAACAAGGATACCAAGTCCTCCTGAAGTAAATAATCCGGCAAGAAGTGAACCGAAACTTATTGTATTTTTAACAAAAAGCATTGCAAGCATAACCGATATTGCGCAATTTGGTATTAAACCTATTAACGAAGCCATAAAAGGCTGTAATGGCGAATTCATTAAACAATATCTTGCAAGGGCATCTTCTGTTCCCACTCTTGATAATATAAATCCCAATACAATTGAAATCCCGAGAATAAATAAGAATATATTTACGGTATGTTTTAGCGGATGAAGCCAAAACTCCTTAGTATTTGCAGCATTCACAAGATGATGGTGACAGCAGCCTTCTTCGTGTTTGATTTCTTCATCTACGGTTTTTTCTTGAATAACCGGTTCTTTAGCATTATATGAAACCAGCCAATCGACAAAATAACCAACTATGATTGCAACTATAATTTTTATTACAATAACAGGCAGAATAATGTATGCCTTTTGCGGATAAGTTAAAATTACGGGAATAGCTTCATCGGACGTTGCAAGATAAACAGAAACAAGTGTACCGCGACTTAATAGTCTCCTTGTATAAACTGTACTTGCTATAACCGAAAATCCGCACTGAGGAATTGATGCAAATAAACTTCCGAATAACGGACCTATTTTCTTTATAAAAAATACGAATAAATGTCGTTTTTTCGTAAAATATTGTTCAATAATTTCTATAATAATAAAAATGATGAATAGGAACGGTACAAGATTTAAACTATCAATTAATGCATCTTTTAAAAAATCCGGCAAAAATTCAATCGGTTCAATCAAGTTTTCTGCCAAATTCATTAAATAATTAAATGCGTTTAATAACAATTTCAAAAATTCACTCATCTTCTCATCCTACCTAATAAATACTGACGACACAGAGCCAAGCCCTAAGATATTATAATAAACAGCCAAACCTGCAATTATACCTGTTAAGTATAATACAAAAGCCGTTAAATTTGCATCTTTGCTCTTGCCGCGTTTAAATAATTTGAACAAACCGAGTCCCGTAACAGTAACCATTCCTGCAAGAAAAGCAGGAAAACTTATAATTTCTGCAACATAAGCAACAGCTATTAAAACAGACACCGCACAGTTTGAAATTAAACCAATCGCAGCTACGGCAAAAATTGAAATAATACTATCAATCATAAGCACTGAAGCAAGATTACTTACTGAACCAAATGCTTGAATACAACCATTAACCAAAGTAAGCGATAAAAATACAAACATAAACATATTCAATGTATGGACAAAGGTATGTTTTAATATATTCGGATATCTTTCATCAGTATTCATCATGTGATGGCAGCATCCTGCTTCTTTTATATCGGTATTCATTGTATTAAGTTCATCTTGATGTTTAATTCTGAGATTAAAAATGGTTTCAGCAATATCAACAATAAAAGAAACAGCAACAGCAATCACAAACTTTATTACTAATACAGGAATAATTACCCACGCTTTTGCAGGCTCGATAAACAACACCGGTAAAGCATCGTCACAACACATAATCAAACATGCAAACAGTGTCCCTCTTGATATTATATTTCTTGAATAAAATATACTTGTAAGTACAGAATAAGTACATTCCGGCACTATACCGATTGCCGCACCAAATATACCCTTAAAATTTCTCAGCAATTTTATAAACAAACGAATATTCGCAAGAAAAAATTTTTCAAGCAAACCAATTAAATAATATAAAACTGAAAGTATAGGAACAAAGTATAACGATTTTAAAAATGATGCCCTTACAAATTCCGGAATAAATGTACATTGATTAATAATAACTTCCGGGAAACTTATAATTTCATTAAATAATTCAATAAATTCATTCATAAATCCTGCCTATCATAATTTATATAATTTTATCATATATTTAAAGCAATTGTATCAGGCAAGTGAAGTATATTCTTAAAATTATGAAATACTATTTTACTCATTGCCCGCATGTTTATTTTGTCCTATACTTCATAATATGAGAAACATAAGACGTACTAATGTTAATATACACAGAGATGCATGGGTTGAAATAAATATATCAAACCTTGAACACAACATTCGCGAAATCAAAAAAAATATACCGTCAGGAGTTAAACTTCTCGGTGTTGTAAAAGCAGATGCTTACGGGCATGGTGCCGTAATGCTTGCACCGACAATTCTTGCAAGCGGTATAGATATGCTCGGAGTTGCTTCTATTGACGAAGGGTTAGACCTTAGAGAAGCTAAAATTAATTCAGAAATCCTTGTTCTTGGTGCTGTTCCTGTCTGGGCAGTTGAAAGTGCTATTAAAAATAATATAAGCATTTCAATTTTTACCAAAGACCACCTGCAAGCCTGCAAAGAAGCTTATAAACGTACCGGGATTAAACCTAAAGTCCATATAAAAATAGATACAGGAATGAACAGAATTGGCGTCAGATATGAAGATGCAGTTGAATTTATAAAAACAGTACAACAAACCAATTTTGTTGATTTAAAAGGGATTTTCACACATCTTGCATCTGCAGAAGAATTAGACAAAACCGAAGAACAAATTGAAAAATGGAACAACGTTATTGACAACATCGAAACTAAAGGGCTTATGCTTCATATTTTAAATACAGCAGGTTCTATCTGTTACAATGTTCCAAATTCAAATATGAGACGTATAGGAATTTCATTATACGGATTATATCCGGATTTCCCTGATAATGTTGAATTTCACAAACCTGATTTAAAGCAATTGATTTCTTTAAAAGGACGTATTGTAAATATTCACACTGCAAAAAATGGCGAGGGAGTAAGTTATTGCCACACTTATCAAGCAAAAGGTGACAGAACAATTGCAACAGTACCTCTAGGGTATGCTGACGGAATTCCGAGATTATTATCAAACAAAATCACCGGGACACTTAATGGTGTTGAAGTTCCTCAGGTCGGAAATATTACAATGGATCAAATGATGTTTGATATAACAGGAGTAAAAGCTAACACAGGAGATATCATAACCCTGCTTGATGAGAACAAATCTATTGACAAATGGGCAAAAATATTAAATACGATTAATTATGAATTAACTTGCAGATTAAAAGTAAGACTACCAAGAGTTTATACAAGATAAAAGACATTCTCCTCGCTCACAGTGTTATTAAAGCGGGAGAGGGTAGAATTTCAAAACGAGAAACGAGTTTTAAAAATTCGGGTGAGGGAACAAATTATGCATAACAATTACGATTTAGGAATAATAGGCGGCGGTCCTGCAGGTTACACAGCAGCACTCCATGCCGCTAAACAAGGACTTAATGTAATTCTTTTTGAAAAAGAATTTATAGGCGGTGTTTGCCTCAATAAAGGATGTATTCCGACAAAAAGTATTTTGCGTGCTTCTGAAATCTATAAACAAACTCTCGATGCCTCTAAATTTGGCATAAATACAGAAAATGTTCAATTTGATTATACAAAAGTAATAGAAAGAAAAAATAATACAATTGAAAAATTACGCAAAGGAATTGAACTCGCTTTAAAAAATGCCAAAGTCGATGTTGTTTATTGTGAAGCACAAATAATAAACAAAAACGAGATTAAAGCAAACAATGAAATTTATAAATGTGCAAAGATTATCTGTGCAACAGGTTCAAGTCCCAAAATAGTCAAAGGACTTGAATTCGATAATGAATTTTTATTATCTTCTGACGATATTTTAAATCTTGAAAAATTGCCTCAAAGTGTTTTAATTATCGGCTCAGGTGCAATTGGTATAGAGTGGGCAAGAATTTTTTCTAATTTCGGAGTTGAAACCACTGTCGTTGAACTTGCACAACATCTTCTACCGCTTGCAGATATTGAAGTTTCTAAACGGATTGAACGTATTTTCAAAACAAATAAAATAAAATTCTACACCCAAACAACAGTTGAAAAAATTGAAAACAAAATTGTTACTTTATCTAACGGCGACATTTTAAACCCTGAAATTGTACTCGTAGCAATCGGCAGAACCCCTATTCATGTTGAAAAAATAGATAGCGTAAATTATATAGGTGACGTTGCAGGAGAAATTCAACTTGCACATTACGCAATCAAACAGGCAATAGAAAATGTGGACGGAATTAAATTTGACAAAAATTTAACACCATCTGTCGTTTACGGAACACCGGAAATTGCATGGGTAGGAAAACGTGAACAAGATTTAGACGGCGAAGATTACGAAAAATCTTTCGTACTTGTATCATCACTTGGTAAAGCCTGGTGTGATGGAGAAACTGACGGATTTATAAAAATCTTAAGCCAAAATGGTAAAATTATCGGCGCTCATATAGTTAGCGCAGAAGCTTCTGCCTTATTGCAGCAACTTGTTATTGCAATGCAAAACAACATAACCGTAGATAAATTAAAAGAAACATGCTTCCCACATCCGACATACTCTGAAGGTGTTTTTGAAGCTTTATTTTAATAATTTATAAAAAATATTTAAATTGTTAAGCAATGTAACATATTTTCTCCCTTTTGAAATTCTCGATTTTCTAAATACTTTATATAGGCAAGAGAGACAAAATAAGAGAGGTAAGAGTTATGGCTATTGCTAATTTAACAGAAAGAATGCTGTTTTGTACATTACAAAAAAGTAGTTTGAATTTACAATTATCTAACATTCAAATGACTCAACTTGCAGCAACCAGACAAGCATCTGAAGCTCAAATGCAATATAACAAAAACCTGCAAGCATTATATTATGATCCGAATGTAGGTCACGATGCTGACCCTGATGCTTACGTTCAATACCTCATTGAATTACAAAGTGAACATGAATTAGAAATGGCTAACCTGACTGCTTGGGAATCTCAAGTAGAAAATGAAAAAGAACAGGTAGAAGCAAAACTCGCTGAAATTACACAATATGAAAATTCATGGCAAAGTCTGCTCAAAAACAATATTCAAAAAGATTTCCAATATGGCGGAAAGAGCAGCGGTTAAAAATATTCAACAAAAAAGCGGCGCGGCATTATATATGCCGCGCCGCTTTTTATTATAATTTTAAAACTAAGCTTTTTCGCCTGATTTAGAAATAATTTCGTCTTCAATATTCTTAGGAACTTGTTCATATTTTTCAAATTCCATAGAGAATGTACCACGACCTTGAGTATTAGATCTCAAATCTGTTGCGTAACCGAACATATTTGCAAGAGGTACAGTTGCTCTTACAATTACGTTACCTGTATTACCTTGAGGTTCTTGACCTTCAACACGACCGCGTCTTCTTGAAATATCTCCGATAATTGTACCTGTGAATTCATCCGGAATTTCAATTTCAACTTTCATCATAGGTTCTAAGATGCAAGGTTGAGCTTTTTTACAACCATCTTTGATAGCCATAGAACCGGCAATTTTGAATGCCATTTCTGATGAATCGACTTCGTGGTAACTGCCGTCGTAAAGTTCAACTTTAACGTCT
>CADBQQ010000025.1 GCA_902796825.1 uncultured bacterium | reverse complement strand
TGGGATTCGAACCCACGGTACGCTCGCACGTACGACGGTTTTCAAGACCGCTCCGATCAACCGCTCTGGCACTCCTCCAAAACAATTTCTCAGTTGTAAGAATATTCTATTATATAAATTCTCAATGTCAAGCCGGATAATATTACAAATCTTTGTCACTCTCAGCAATCGGCGCACCGATTACCCTTTCCAAATCAGCAGCATGGATATTATATTGAAGCAATGTATTATAATAATCCAATTGTGCGTTTAGGTATGTATTCTCCGAATCTTTAAACTCTATTGCATCTCCCAAACCAACCTGATATCTTCTGAAAGCTTGATATTGCTGTTCTTTTGCTTGTTGCAGAGCAAGTTTTGCAACCGCTATACTGTCATGAGAATTCATAAGATTTATATATGAACTCTTTACCTCTAAATATACGTCCTGTTTTTCTTTATCATAATCAGCAGCATATTTACGGTAAGCAGCATTTGCTTCTTCCACCTGTTTTTTCAAATACATTAAGTTTATACCTGAATATTGAAGCTGAACACCTGCTTGATATCCATAATCATTATTAATCTCCCTACCGCCATACTGATAAGAACCAAAAGCACTAATATCAGGAGTAAACATCCTTTTAGCACTTCTAACATTTAATTCTGCCGCATCCATTCTTTTTTTTGCCGACAATAAAGACGGACGAGATTCTTGAGCGGTTTGAATTAAATCCGCAAAATTTACCATATATTCTTTGTTATTCAAAGAATCTTTCAATACTACTCCCGCAAGCTCAGGTATTCCTACAGCATTAGCCAATTCTACTGCGGCAAGTTCTTCTGTATTTTTAGCTTTTATTAAATTTAACTTTGCTTTTCCTAAATTGTATTCAGCATAAGTTACATCAATCTTGGCTTTTTTACCAATGTCAAAATACGCTCTTGCTTGTTTTAATTGTAGCTCGTAATCTTTTACCGTTTCTTCATAAACCGATTTTTGAATTTTTGCAAAAATCATATTGTAATAAGCTACTTTAACATTATAAATTACTGTTTCAATTGTTGTTTCCGCATCAAGTCTTGAGGATTCATAATTCTTTTGAGCGCTATCGGCTGTAGCTTTTGTTTTCCCAAAATCAAACAAAAGCATGTTTGCTGACAAGGTCGGCACATAATACATATTGTACTTTTGCGGAATTAATCTTGCCATAGCCCCGCCCATTGTCATAAGCATATCGTTTCTTGAATAACTTACACCGGCGGAAAGCGTCGGAAAATAATTTGACCATGCCTGACCTACACGGGATTTGTATATCTCTGCATTACTAATTGCAGACATAATAATCGGATGATGCGTTATTGCAAGTTTTATACAATCCTCAAGCGAGACTTCCTGCGGGATATCATTATAATTAATCTTACTGTCAATCACAGGGAATTTTGTTTCATACATTCCTTCTGCTTCTTGCGATGTTCTTGCTTTATTTTTAGCGTGAGTATTTAATCTTTTTATCTCATGCTTTTTACTTTCAATTTTATTGTCCGGCGCAACAATTTGAACGGATTTTGTTTTTTGGGCAAAAACCTGAGCGCTGCAGCAACAAGATAATATCGATAAAACCAGCAATATATTAAAAATTCTTTTCATTATACATCTATCTCCAAGTCATTATCAGTAATTTCGTGTTTAGGAAATTTATCAACAAATTCCTGTACTATTACATAAAACGCAGGTGTCAAAACAGCACCTATAGTCGCAGCGGCAACCATACCGCCGAAAACCGTAGAACCAACAGAAATTCTTGAATTTGCACCGGCGCCTGATGCAAATATCATAGGCAATACACCAATAATAAAAGCTAATTCCGTCATCATAATAGCTCTAAAACGAAGTTTTGCGGCTTTGACCGCTGCATCTTTTACACTCATACCGTGTTCTTCGTGTTCTGTTTTTGCAAATTCTACAATCAAAATTGACTGTTTTGCAGCAAGACCAATCAATGTAATCATACCTACTTGAGAATAAATATCAAATGCCTGATTTATCATTAATTGGAATATCAAAGCACCTAGCGCCGCAACAGGGGAAATTAATAATACCGCAAACGGGATTGTGTAACTTTCATATAATGCAACAAGGAACAAATATACAAATACTAAAGCGAAAGCCACAATCATAATAGTCTGTCCGGAAGCTTCCCTTTCTTGAGCAGAGGTTCCTGACCAATCAAAGGTCATATCAGACGGCAAAACTTTTTTAGCAACAGCTTCCATAGCTTTCATCGCATCGCCCGAGCTTTTGCCGGAAGCTTGTTGACCTTGAATTTGAACGGATTTATATAAATTATACCTTGTTATAGAAGCCGTACCGATTGTTTGACGTAAAGTAACAAGAGATAATATCGGAACCTGAATTCCTTTTCTATTCGTAACATAAATTCCCTCTAAATCAGTCGCCTTATCCCTAAACCTGCTTTCTGCCTGCAATTCCACTTTAAATACCCTGCCGTATTTGTTAAAATCATTAACATAATATGTACCGAGCATAGAAGCAAGAGTAGAATACAATTCCTGCAAATCTACATCTTGAGCAAGCGCTTTTGCATAATCAATATCAAGAATATACTGAGGCACATTTGCCTGAAATGTAGTATTAACATTGTTTAATGTTTTATCTTGATTTGCGGCATTAATTAATTTATTTGCCCAAGCCTCCATATCCTGCGGAGTGTATTCCCCTTGAGAAAGCATCTGGAATTCAAAACCACCCATCAAACTCATACCCATAATTGCAGGAGGAGAGAATGATATTATAGAAGCTTCTTTGGTATTCCCTGCTATTTGTCTGATTCTTTTCAAAATAGCAGTATGAGACAAATCAGTAGGTCTACCGGTGATTTTACGTTTTAGCCAGCGCAAAGGTCCAATTTTTCTATACTCATAACCTTTTAACAATATAATTGCCGTAGAAGAATTTGAAGCACCATTTCCGCCAAAAACAGTAATTTTTGACTTATCAACTCCATCAAGTTCACTTACCTGCGCAAGAAATTTACGTGAGACTTCTTCTGTTCGCGGTAAAGAAGCACCATCAGGCAAAGTTATACTTGCTAATAATACTTTCTGATCTTCATCCGGAATAAAACCTGTTGAAGTAATTCTAAAAGCAAACATCGTAAGCAACAAAATCCCTATGTAAAACGAGATTGTAAGTTTTTTACTATGTACAAACTTTTCAACATATTCCATATAAAAATCTTCAAGTTTGTCAAACATTGTATTGAATTTTGACACCAATCTCAAAGTTCTCATTCCAATACGCTTTTGAATTTTTCTTAATCTCCAACCTAAAGTATGTTCGCCTGTCTCATCATTCTGTTTCTTTTTACCTAAGAAATGAGAACACATTGCAGGCGAAAGAGTAAGAGCGCATAATGCAGAAATTGCAATAGAAACAGCTATACAAACAGCAAATTGTTTATACATTACACCCGTCATTCCGCCCATAAATATAATAGGAACAAATACCGCCATCAAAACCATTGCCATTGCAATTAGTGACGGACCCACTTCTTCCATCGTTAATTGAGTCGCAACTATTGCAGATTTCCCTTCTTCCAAATGGCGGTTAACATTTTCTATTACAACAATAGCATCATCAACAACAACGCCAACTGCTAAAACAAGAGCAAACAATGACAATAAGTTTATTGACATACCAAAAGCTTTTAAAGCAAAAAAAGTACCTACT
>CADBQQ010000024.1 GCA_902796825.1 uncultured bacterium | reverse complement strand
GGCGTAAATTAAAGAGGATAGATTTTCTATTCTCTTTAATTTTTGTTTGACAACATTGAAAACAGCTAAAAATATAACAATCTAAATTTTCAAAAATTTCGACATTGAAACAGAATTAAAATCAGTTTGATTTTGTGTTCTTTTTTCTCTATTTATGTTATATCTCAAGAATTTATTTAGAACTTTTGGGAGTAAAAAACCGATTAATGCAGTATTAGTCAGTAGTGAAAACCAGTATAAGCCGGCACCAATGTTTTTTGTTTTGCGAGCCACTTCTTTAGGCATTTTTGAAAAAACTTCTTCATCTCTAAAATTACGTAAACCTAAGCTGAATTTTTGGAAGAAATTTCGATTTTTCCCATCATCATTCATTATTTTAGTGCCAAAAAGTTTATCTGCTATTCTACCTGCAATGTTATTTATGATAAAATCTCCACCAAAAAACATTGTAAATAAACCTATATCGCGTAAGGTTCTGTCTCTGCGCTCATTTGCATCTCGAGAAGAAATAATTTTTGCTGGGAAGCTTGATAACACCCAAATCGCAGCATATATCGTTTTGGACATATTTGTACCGGAAGTATAATCAAAATTGTGCGGATTGTTTGAAATTCGTTTTAATACCTTGCCGAAAATATTGTCAGAGAATTTTTGAGCCGAAAGCCCTTTAGTTACTGTTTTTGCAAATAAAATACCGGGAACTACAGAAAATAATATATTCCAGAAAAGTTTTTTATTTTTTGATTTTTTAATTTCCTCAGAAGATTTTTTATTATCGTTTTTTAAATAAAACCCGCCAGAAAAATCTCTGCGCTTTGTTCTATGTTCCGTAAATTCAGTAGCAATCCACGGTATTGCAGACCACATCGCGCCGGTTGTAATAAAGTCTGTCATCAGAACTTTTTCGTGAACGGATAACAAATCTTTTTTCAATTTCGCAGGATTATTATATCTTGAATAGATTTCGTTAAAAGCCTTGAATGTTTTGTCATCCCCTGCTTTAGAATCAAAAATACGTGCGGTTTCTTCAAGTCCTTTTTTTAAATCCGAATCAGGTTTTAAATATTTTTTAGGAACTTGAATAATTCGTTTGCCGATACTGTCAAGCTCTTTAATTACTCCTTTGTTTTTTAAAAAATGCTTGTTATACAAAGGAATAAGCATTATCGGAGTAAGATATGAAGCGACAAAATAAATTCCGCCCATTAAAGCGCGTTCTTGAGCTTCATATTTATTATTTGACATTACACATTGCGGAATAGTACTTCCGCCTATTGTTGTAATTCCGCGATTTATCAGCGTATGATTTTGAACATAAGCCGTCGCATCATAAATACCTTTAAAGGGTAATGTATCCGATACTTTCATATCCATAATCAAGTTTATGGTAATACATAATTTAAGCAAGTCAATATTAAAAGATTATATATCTTTATGTTAGTATTAGGTTATGGAAATTTTCTATATAAACATTGAAGAATTTTTAAATCGATACGGCATAGAAAGTTTGAAGCCTTTTCTTGAAAATGTGGATTTCAAATCCCAAAAAAGATGCCTTGAATATGGTATTGGAAGATTTCTATTAACAAATGCCGCTAAAACAATCTATTCAATTGAAAATCCAAAAATAATTATTAATAATAAAAAACCGGAATTTGCGAATAAAGAAATCGAATTCAGTTTATCGCATTCAAAAGATTATATTATTGCGGCTTTTGATAAAAATCCTTGCGGAATTGATTTAGAATATATGGACAATAATATAAATCTCGAAAAATTGTCTAAAAGATATCGAGAGAAGTTTAAGTCAATTGACCATTTTTATCAATTTTGGACTGATAAAGAGGCTAAATTAAAACTTCAAGAAAAACCTGCTTTAATATTTTACGGTTACTTTAAAGACAATTATAGAATTGCTGTTACCTCAAACAAAGAATTCGTTCCGCATTTTGAGATTAAGAACTTTCTTGAAATGTTATAAACTATTTAATTCCGAAAGTAACGTTTGCAACCGATGTAACTTTCTTTTCAATAGAAGAAGTATCATTTATTCCGTAATCCGAAACACTGTTAGAATCAACAGGTGTAACTTGAAATACTCCCATTTTCACGGATTTAATTTTACCTACGCGGTTATGAGTAGGTTTAAGCATTGCGCAGGCTCTATTTTTAGCATCTTTTGCAGCTTCTTCAAGCATTTTTACCTTCAAATCAGACAATTTTGAATAAAAATATTCCGGTTCAAACACATTTAAGTCTATACCTTGCGAAGTTAAATCAGTGATTTCAGTAGAAATCTTTTTAATTTTCTGCACATCTGCCGAACGAACAGAAATTCTTTGAGAAGCACTAAATGCCACAATATTATTTGTAGAAGCTCCGCTTGGAGTTACTTCGTAAATATTATAACCGTTTGCAGATTTAACTTCTATATCCTCCTGCTTAAATCCTTGTTTATTCAAGTATTCAATAACTACAGGTCTTTGTTTATTCAATGTTTCATACGCAGCGGATTTATTTGCCTTGCGCGCGTTTAACTCAACTTCTAACATCCCGTTATCAGAAGTTACATTTTGAGAATATGAACCCGTAACAGACACAGAATTATTAGCTAATGAATTTACAACCATGCCTGTAGCCAAAATTCCGCCAATAGTGAATATTACCGCTAATAAAAGTATTTGAAATTTTTCAATTTTATTCCACATATTAATCTCCTTTGTTTATAATAGAATTCTAACACGAAATATTCTTTTTGATATATAATATTTATTGTAAATTATAAAAAAAGGAGAAAATATATGAAAAAGATTTTATTATCTGTTTTTGCAGTAATTGCAATATCTCTGCCGTCTATGGCTTATGATGCAGCAAGCAGAGTTCCGGCAATCGGACAACAATTGTTAACAAAAAACGGTATTTCTGCAACAAACGTTAAATTTATAGTTGTTTCTGATACCCCGAATAATTCAAATTTTGTTTCAAACAAAGTTATAAATGTATCAAGCGCAGAACTTGCTTTTGCAGGAAATGACAATGAAGTTGCTTCTGTTGTAGCTTCTGAAATAGGACACATTATTTGCGGACACGCTTCAAAAAACAAAGTTATATCTTTATTGCAAACAACTTCAAACACCGATATAACTACCCCTACCGCAGTTGAAACTTTTGCTTCAAATTATAAAACAACAAAAGAAGACAAAGAAGCTGATTTGGTAGCAGTAAATTTAATGGTAACGGCAGGCTACAACCCTCTTGCTTTAATTGTCGTTTTGACAAAACAAACAGGTACATACTGGGATACAATTATTGGCAGACCTGCAAACGCAGATAAAGCATTGAACGTTTATGATTATATAAGTTATGTGTACCCTGAAAAATTAAAAGTAGGCTACGGCTGCAACGAATACAGAACATTCTTAGCTTATGCGGACAATATTATTGAAACCAGAAAAGATAATAAAAAATTGGCAAATAACTACAATAAAATATATAAAAAAGCTAAAAAGAAAACTGCAAACAGTATAACAAAATTCAAAACTCGCGGCGGAATAAGCGGCTGGGATGCAGTTTACGGGCTATTGAACGCGCAATAGAGTTATTATTTTAATATAACATAAAATATAGCTGAAGTTCCTAAACAAAGGAGTTCAGCTATATCTTTTTGTACACTATAGTATTTTACAATTTTATTATCTTATGTTGTTCGACATTCAAGTATCCCTCAGGACAATGGGTTGAACAATAAATAGTCTTGTTTTCTTTGATAAAATCACGAACCCTATTTAGTGTTTCTCTTGCTCTTTCTTTATCTTCAAAAACAACAGAAAGTTCATTTGAATAAAGCGCTGCGTCACAATATGTTACATCGCCTTGAAACATATAATATAAGTTATTTTCTTTATCTTCCAAAATAGAAATCGAATTACCTTTTGTATGCCCGACTGCTTTTATCATAACCAAACTATCTACGAGTTCCACCAAAGGCAAAAGCCTGTGTCATAAACCCACCGTCATAATATTTTAATGGTATTACTTTTATCATACTTTTCCCTCCTTTTATTTCAAATTAAACACCCCTTTTTTGCACCCGCAGATAGGACAAATATAATCATCAGGTTCATTATCTAATTCCCCTTCGTATTCAAACCCGCAAACAGAACAAACATAAACTTTTTTAGGTTCTGAAACTGTTTTATCATCCTCTGTAGCATACTTATCAATAATAGCTTGAGTAACTTCGCCGTGGTGTTTTTCTTGAAGTGCAAACTCTCTAACCTGAGCTACCCCTTTTTCATCAAGCCCCAATTCTGCAAGTTTAATTTGATAAAATCAACAACGGTATTCTCAGCATAATCTAATAAATTGGCAAGCTGAACAGATTTATAATCAAATGTGTGAAAAGCATTTTTGTAATATTCATAATCATTTACGATTATCATAATTCCTTGAAAAATTAACTCATTCCAAGATAAATCCATATTGTCTTTCAAAAAAACTTTTTTTAATTTTTCCTGATAACTCCACAAAATAAGTTCGGGAACATTTTGAAAATTGTTATAAAAGGTCCTTACAGAAAAACCACAGTTATTCGTAATCTCTTATACGGTAATTTTATCAATGGACTTTTTATTAGCTAATTCTTTAAGTGATTGTGATAATAAATCTTTTGTCGATAATCGTTCTATCAAGATATTTTCCTTTATAATTTATTTTTGATAATAACATAAAAAAGTAAAGTATTATTTATTATTTTGAAATATTAGATATAGATTTTTAGGCTTTCAACCAGACAAAAGAATAAAATATTGAGGTATAAGCCCCAACTTAGTATAAATAGCGACGGTAAGGACTCTGCCGAGCAAAACAAAATGTAGCAATAAGGGGAATTGTCTTGCTGCGCCTCGCATTAAACGGCATTACGCATTTTGTTTTCAGCGATTTCATCGCTTCCAAACAAAACTGCTCCAGCCTCTGCTCGGCTTGCGCTGAACCCTTTAGACAAGGCTAACGCCTTGTAGGGGTTCTTTCAACTCCACATTACAAGTCATGCCAATAAAAAAGACACGACAAGCGTGTCTTTTTTATTGGCGGCGGTAAGGGGAATTGAACCCCTGTTTGGAGAATGAGAATCTCCCGTCCTAACCACTAGACGATACCGCTTTGTATAAATTCATATTAACACAAAAATATTTTTTTCATATAATAAAAATATGAACAAAAATGTTATAGAACAAATATATGATTTATCTGACAACTTTTCTGAAAAAGCAGAAACCAAACTAAAAGAACTTCTAAAACCTTATAAAAAAGGTGCTGTAGGAATTGCACAATTAAATCCGATTGTCGGTGATATAGAATATAATGCAACAAATGTCGTTAAATACATTACACACGCTCAAAATATAGGTATAGAGCTTGTTATTTTTCCTGAGCTTACGCTGATAGGAAATCCTATTGGAAATATCACAAAACGCTATCCTGCAATCGCGCAAGAAAATTTTAAATGGCTTGAACAAATCTCAAAACTTACAACAAAAACAACTGCAATCGTAGGTTTTTTAGAACAAGATAAAGAAAGTTTTTACCACTCCTTTGCTATACTTTCAAACGGGAAAATTCAAAAAATAATACGCAAAAACAAAGATTATTTCGAAATTTCAGTTAATGAAGCAAAATACTTAATCGCAAGCAATATTCAAAAAGCAGAATACTCAAAATATCGCAGTTTGGCTAAAGAAAATTCTTGTCCGCTAATATGTGTAAATCAAGTCGGAGCTATTGATAATATTGTATTTGACGGCGCAAGCACTGTATTTAATAAAAACGGAGAAATTTTTGCAAGAGCGAAAGAATTTGAAGAGCAATTTTTAATTGTTAATATAGAAAAAAGCCTCAAAAAAATCTATCCTTCAATTTCTGCAATTCAAGAAGAATGCAAACATCAGAATTTTTCATTGGATTATGAATACGATTTAGAACGTACGTATAAAACTATAGTTCTTGGGATTAAAGATTATTTTTGGAAAACAGGTTTTAAACGAGCTGTTTTAGGGCTTTCCGGCGGTCTTGATTCTACTGTTTGCGCGGTGTTACTTGCGGATGCATTGGGGGCTGAAAACGTTTTGGGAATTAGTATGCCGTCAAAAATTACAAGTAACGAGAGCAAAACAGATGCTGAAAAGTTAGCGCATAATTTGGGTATTAACTTTACTGTTATGCCGATAAAAGAAATCGTAGAAACAACGTCATGCAATTTTAGCAATTTATTTGAGAATATCGAAAAGAAATGGGGCAATCGTTACAAACAATCTTTTACCAATGATAACATACAAGCTCGTTCAAGAGCAGTAATTTTGTGGGGAGTAAGTAACGAATTCGGGAAATGCTTGACTATTGCTACATCAGACAAATCCGAAGCTTATATGGGATATGCAACAATTAACGGTGACATGTCAGGCGGGTTCGCTCCAATTGCAGATGTAACAAAGACTAAGCTTTTTGCATTAGCCCGCTGGCTGAATAAAAATCGAGAAGTTAAAAATGCTATTCCTGAAAGCGTAATTCTTAAAAAGCCGGGCGCAGAACTCGCAATTGATCCTAAAACAGGCAAGCCGCTAATTGCAGAAGATGCTCTTATGCCTTACGAATTTTTAGACGAAGTTATTTGGAGAATTGAGAATAAAAATGAGAGTTATGAACAGATGCTTAACTCTGAGTTTTTGTATGAGAAAAAAAATCAAATTTCTAAAGAGCAGAAAATCGAATGGTTAGACAAATTTTACCGTAGAATGGCAACTTCATTATATAAAGGCTCAATTTTACCTCCATTTGTAGTTGTAGATTCAAATTCTCTAAATAAGTATAATTACAAACAGCCTATAACTTCTTCCCGCATAACATATAAAAGTTTAAGCGAAGAAGAAATTTTAAATAAAATTCAAGTAAATAATAACTTGTAACATTTATTTAATCAAAAATTCATTTTGCCTTGTATTTATTTTATAATTTTTCAAGAAATATATGAGGTTTATATGAAGAAATTTTTGTTAATTACGGGATATATATTTGCGGGCTTTATACTTTGCTTTTATCTGGCATTTTTATTTGTCCTGCCTAATGTTATAAATTTGAATGAATACGTTCCGGAGGTTCAAAAACTTGTAAAAGATAACAGCGGGTTAAATATTGATTTAACTGATATAAAACTTTTCACTACACCGCTTCTTGAGGCAGGTATAAAATCCGATGGAATTAAAATAACAAATCCTGATAATTCAACTGTTTTTTCATCTGACGAATTAAAAGCGAAAATATTTTTACCATCGCTTTTGTGGTATCAGGTATTTGCAACTAAAATCAAAGTCGAAAATCCTTTTGTAAATGCTGAAATTATTGATAGCGAGCAGTATAAGGCCGTTAGAACTTATGAAGATTTTGTAAATAACAGAAGAAAAGATAAACTGGCAAATCCTGAAAAATATGAAATACAAAGTTCGTCAAAAAACTCTTTTGACATTTCTAAAATAAAAATTACATTACCTAATATAAAATTACATAACTATCTCGTTGTTGCAAATGATGTTAAAACAGGGCATAACATCTCATTAAGCGGTTCTGAATTAAAACTTGCATATTTAAACGGCAAAAAAGCGAAATTAAAAACGGATGCAAATTTTTCAAGTGATGATACAAAAAAAATAAGTGCTAATTTAGATATAAATACGTTTCTTCCAAAATTTACACCTGCACCAAAAGAAGAAGAAGATCTTGAAGCTGTATTTGCTGTGCCGTTTGTAAATCCGGTGACGGCATACCAAAAATATGAATTAAAATCTAATATAAATTCAAAATTAAAAATCAGACAGGACAAAAAATCAAAAAAAATTAAACTTTACGGTTTTGCAAATATAGATAATATTACTTTAAAAATTTCGGATTTACAGCTTCCTGAATCACATTTCAGATTAAAATCCCGAAAATATTATTCGGAAATTGATACCAACCTTTTTGTAACTGATAAAGAATACATAAATATTCTAAGTAAAATTAATTACGGCAGAAAACCATTTCTTGATTTAACTATGAATTCTAATCAAGTTTATCTTGATAACATTTTAAAAATTGCTCAGGCATATTTAGACTCGGTTAATATTCAAAACGACATAAAAAATATGACGGCAAGCGGTTATTTACTGGCTGATGCAAATATTAGAACAAACTATAAATCTATGGTTTCTGAAGGTAAAATCTTTGTAAAAAACGGTAATATTACAAACTCGGGCAAAAATATACTCTTTGACAGGATAAATGCAGATTTATATCTTGATGGGAATGAGTTGATGATAAAAAATACAAGCCTGTCTGTAAATAATCGTCCTTTAAGTATTTCCGGCAGAATTGACTCTGATTCAATCGCAAATTTATATATAAAAGGGGGTAAAATACCATTAACAGGACTATACAATGCTTTTGCTCCGCGCGATATTAAAAACAAATACAGCTTAAATTCAGGATTTCTTACCGTTGATACAAAAATAAACGGTAAAATTGATAATCTTATGGCTATCTTAAAATCAAATATAGAAAACCTTGATTTTCGCGATAGAGCAGGAGAATTTGTTATTACGAATAAAAGTATGCGCTTAGGCTTTGCAAATTATTCAGGAGAACTACACGGGCGGTTAAATAATACCGGATTTAATGCAAAATTCCCAAAACGGCATTCCGTTATTAAAAATGAAGAATTGAAAATCGATTTAGACAATGACAAAATAACAATTCATCCGTCAAATGTTTCATTCAACAAAAATTCTATAATAAATATTTCCGGCGGAATAACGGAAGCCTTTTCAAAGATGAACGCAGTATTTACTGCAAACGGTAAATTTTCTGCTTCAGATTTGGGAGATGTTTTATTACAAACAGCTGTACCTTATTTTGATATAAAAGGTTTTTTACCTTTCAGAGCAAAATGTTTCATAAACGGCAATAAACTTAAAGCAATTGCGCAAGGCGCTTCTGACCCACAAAATTACATAACCCCGGTTAATATGGATGATTTCAGAGGAAAGCAGACAATTGCACAGTTTGTAATTGATAAAAATAAAAATACTTTAAAAATTTCGAATACAGGATTATTCACAAGAACATTAGGAAAAGCTCTTAGTGACAATTTGGCAGCGAATACAAGAGGGGCAAAAGAAATTATAAAAGTTCGCGGTATTATTTCAAATTTAAATTCACAACCTTTTGTAAGTCTTATCAAAATTGTATTCCCTAATGAGATGAGCGGTTCTGTTCATATTTTGAAGAAATCAAGATTTACTATGGGGGGTAATTTACATATTTTTGGCAAACCTGAAAATCTTAAGATTACCGGAAAAATTGACCTTAAAAAATTATCTTTCCCGGAACTTCTTACTACAATGGACAGAGTTATCATTGATATGGGCTCAAAACAAGTTACATCAAGAGCGCACCGAATTAATGCTAATGGGAATGATATCAGTATAATTGCAATTTCTGACTGGGATAAAATATTTAATCTTGATTTTAATAATGTAAAAATCTTTTCAAGATACATTGATGTAAATAAGATATTGAAAGTTCCGCAGGCTGGGGAGAAAGCGTTTCCGGGTTCAGCTAAAGAGGTTCGTAATGATAATGGCGTAAGACCTGACAACCCTGTAAAAATCAAAGACGGTTCATTAAGACTGAATAAAATTGTAATGGATAATCTTCAAATCAATAACACCTCAAGTAAACTGAGAATGAATAAGAGTACGGTTTATCTGGATAAATTAAAAACAAAACCTTTTGGAGGGGAAGTTTTTGGAGACGTATCATATCATATTCTTGATTCTAAAGTCAGAGCAAAAGTTTCCGGACAAAACTTTGATATAGAAAAAGTCTTGCTTGATGTTATGAATATGAAAGATATGCTGTCCGGTACAGCAAACTTCATTGCAGATATAGTCTTTGAAGGTACGGATATAACAAATCAATTGAAAAGTTTAAAAGGATTTATTGATTTTAATGTTGTAAACGGTCAGTTAGGTCCATTTGGCAAAATCGAGAACTTCCTGATGGCAGAAAATATTAGAGAAAATGCGTTTTTCTCCTCAACAATCGGCTCTGTCATTACAAATCTTGTAACTTTTGACACTTCAAGATATAATTCACTTTTCGGACATTTAACTTTTGAAAACGGTTTTGTAAACATTTCTCCTGTAAAGTCACAGGGTAATGTAATGTCAATGTTTATTATCGGTAAAGCAGGGCTTCTTGATAACAGCGCAGATATGAAAGTAAGAATAAAACTGGCTTCTGCTTTTTCAGATAAGTTAGGGCCATTAGCTAATATAAACCCGATTAATATCGTGAAAAAGACTCCGGGATTAAATATTGTTGCAGTAAAAATGTTTGCTCTGTTCTGCGAAGAAGTTTCCGAAGAAGAAATGTCTGCAATTCCTGAACTTGGTGAAGGAAAGTCTGATGAAAATGCTACAAAAATACAAATAAAATTACGCGGTGACACTAGAAAGCCTTTGAAAATGATAAAATCCTTTAAGTGGCTTGCACTTGATTCAGAGATACAAAGTGCAAAAGAATTTGTTGATACTCTGCCAACACCTGAAGCCGGAGAAGAAAACCTCTCTGTTGAAGAACTTGTTCAATTGCGAGAACAACAAGCGCAGGAAAAAGCCGCTATTCAAGCTCAAAATAAAGCTGAAGCCGAAGCAAAAAGACCTCTTAACAGATTAAAAAATGCGATAAAGAAAGATAAAAATGAAATTTCTAAATAAATTTATAGTAAGCATAATTTTTCTATGTGCCATAATATTGACAGCTTCATATTTTGCGTTTTTGAATACTCTGCCTAAAACTTTAAATTCGCAGGAAGCACAAATAAAATACTCTGATATTCTGACCCAAAAGATTGGTTATGCATCAATTGTTAGAAATTTCAAATTAAAAACACATCCAAATTTATCTTTTGATATTTTTGTAGAGAAAATTTATGTAATAAATAATCGTGAAAAACTCGTAAATATTCAAAACCTAAAGTATCACTCAAATCTTTTTGCAATATATAAAGGTAATCTTAATGCAGATTATATTTTTGCTGATGTTGAAGAAATTAAAAAGAATTTACCTCAGAAAAAATCCGAAAAAAAAGGTTTTAACATAAAATATTTCCCGTCAATTAACGTAGATAAATTAAGCATAAATCTTGGTAACAATTCAAAAGTTGATGCCGAAAATATTAAAACAATAAAACAAAACCATCAATTACAAACTACCCTTAATGCTAAAATAATTACCCCTTACACAAAATCTCCGATAATATTAGGACAAGATGGGAAAATATTATATAAAAAAGATTTTTCTTTTGAAGATTTGTCTTTACAGCTTGGTGTTTCAAAAATGTTTATTTCCGGAGATAAAAACAAGCTTTCTTTATACGGGAAAAATCTTTCAGTAGCTGAACTTGAAGGTAGTTTTTTATATTTTTATAAATTAAAACATCCGAACAAAAAAAACTTTATAGAAAATTTCAGCAACTTTGGCGGAACTCTTGATATTAATCTTGATTACACTAAAGCAGGATTTAACGGCGAATGTGTTGCCAAAAATCTATCCGCAGATTTTTGGACAAGAAAAATAGCAGTAAATCTTCCTCGTACAATTTTTCATTTTAAAGATAGAGAAATTACAGCACAAACTCAAGGAACATTTGGTTCTGAACCGGTAAAAACAGATTTTCACCTATCTGGACTCGCAACAAAAAATTTGCACATTGAGGGAAATGTTTATTCGAAATTTACAAATAAAATTGTAAAAAAATATTTTCCTGAAATTTCAATAAAAGGCATAACAGACCCAAAAGTTAAATATACAGTTAATAATGGCGCCGTTGATGTTTTTTATACTCTTGTAATACCTAAAGGCAGTAATTTAATATCAAACTACGGCAATCTTGAAAATATTAATACTCAAAGAACACTAAATGCTCATACATATAAAAACGGTGAAACAATTTATTTAAAATCCTTCGATTACACTATCGATGGGCAGAAAATTTTTACAGGGGACGGAATATTTGAAAAAGAAAATGGGAAATATAAACCTGCTTCCGCTTCAATTAAGAGCATTGGAAAAATTTCTATATCAACAATAAAATCATTCCTTAAAAACTATATAAATAACGGAACATTCGATGCAGACTTAAAATATAATTTTAATAATAAAGTAATATCAGGCGGTATAAATTTATACGACATATATCATTCCGACTTTTTGTATCTCAAAAATACATCAATAAAAGTTGAAAAAAATAACCTTGTAATGAATTCTGACGGGACATTTTATAATTCACCAATAAGTGCATCTTTCAATGCGGATAATAATTTTAAAAACGGACTACTAATTCATGATATAGACATACATTTGAAAAAATTTGTGCTTCAAAAAGGTGTAATGAAAGATATTCCGCTTGAAAATCTAAAAAATAAACAACGCAACACTTCAGACTATAACATTGAGATAAAACAAGGACGTCTTAAAGTTGATGAAATCTATCACAGGCAATTTGATATTACAAATGTTGAAATTCAGGGTAATCTTAAAAATCATATAGTAAAATTTATTATGCCAAAAGCAAATTATGCCGGCGGATTGTTGAGTGCTAAAGGTACTTATGATGTTAAAAAGCATAATTCCGATATCGAAGCTTTTGCTTCAGACATTGATTCCAATTTAGCGGCAACAAGATTTTTTAAGCTTAAAGATCAAATTCAAGGTATAGCATACGCAACGGCGCATGTCATAACTAAAAATAAATTAAATGACATAAAAGCAAATGTTGTTTTTGCGGTTGACGATGGATTTTTGCCAAAACTTGGTTCTACTGAATTTATCATTTCTAAATCCAAAAATAAAAAAGAAAATGATAAAAAGAAGAAATTCAAATTTACGCTAGCTAAAATTTCGAACATAGATTTTTCAAAACCGAATGTTTTTTATTCAAATTTATACGGCGGATTTGCACTTGATAATGAGTTTGTAAAAAATGTAAAAATCTACTCAAAAAGCGATAATCTTTCAATGTTTATAGAGGGAGATTACGATATAGATACAGAATACGGAAATCTTTTTATATGGGGAAAACATAATAAAACAGCATCGAAAAAAATTCGTATCCTGAAAATTCCTATAAATTTAATATATCGTGTAGTTTTCAGACCTGAACATACTCTGGAACAATACAATGACAAAATAAAACAAATTCCCCCAATAAAAACAAAAATTACAGATGACATTTCTACTTTCAGAGTTTATGTAAGCGGAGATCTCAATTCCGACAATAAAATTAAAGTGGAACTTAAAGATTTACGATAAAGTTATTAAATCTCATTATCCAGTAAAAGTGCAGGAGCAGGGATTGGATTTTCAAAAGATTCACCTATATCTGAATTCCGAGAATTTTCAATATCTTGCTTAGCGAGTTCGTATAAACCTAATTTTTCATATACTTGAGCCCGTTCAAAAAATAAACGAGTTTTTAATAGGTATATTTTGTCCTCATCAGATTTCAACAGCAATTTGTTATATATCTGCAACGCTTCGTTATATCTTGCCAGATTGAATAAAAATTGAGCTTTATCCCATAAAAAAGAATCCCTAACAAAATCATCTTTCGCGTTTTCTATTTCATAATCAAAATCTTGCAAAGCACCTGCATAATCTTTCAAATAATATTTTACATAAATTTTATTATCAAAATTTATAATTTTATAATCATCCGTTTCAAGAGAAAATGCCTTATCGTAATCCTTTATAGCGCCTTGATAATCACCTAATTGGAATTTGGCATAACCTCTTATAGAATACCATTTTGGATAAGGATAAATCTCCGCACCGATGGAAGTTATTTTTATTGCTTTTCCATAATCTTGATTTTCAATAGCAGTAATGGCTTTATTGAATGGAGAATAAATAATAACAGCAATTGCGATTATAACAATAATTGTAATTACCTGCATAAAAAACGGATGTATTTTTGATTTCAAACCAGACATTTTACCTCGTTCATATACAATAAAAGACAAGAACTTGAACAACTCTTGTCTTTTATGGAGCGGGAGACGAGGCTCGAACTCGCGACATCCTCCTTGGCAAGGAGGCATTCTACCACTGAATTACCCCCGCTTATTTGCGATTATATATTTAGCATACATGCTAATTTTTTTTTTTCAAGTACTTTTTAAAAGTTTATTTTTTTTAATATTTTATTTTTTCGCATTTTTTGCATGATAAACTTGAACTATCATGGCAGATGAAATTCAGTATGTACCGCTCCATTTACACACGGAATACTCTCTGTTAGACGGAGCAATAAGAATAGGAGATTTGTGTAAATTTTGCAAAGAACACAACATGCCGGGGGTCGCAATTACAGATCACGGTGTTATGTACGGCGCAATGGATTTGTACATCGAAGCTGACAAAATCAATGCTTCCGAAAGAGCTAAAGCGGAAGAAGATCCTACATACAAACCTAATCTTTTTAACCCCATTATAGGAGAAGAATTTTATGTTCATGATGGAGATATTAAAGAAAGAAATGCCTCACATAACCCGAGATATCACCTTGTTTTACTCGTAAAAAATAACAATGGTTACAAAAATCTCGTAAAATTATCTTCTCTTTCACATATAGATGGTTTTTATGTAAAGCCTCGTATAAATTTTGAATTATTAGAGAAATATCACGACGGTTTAATCTGTTGCAGTGCGTGTTTAGGTGGCGAAGTTTTACAGCTTTTACAAAAAAGTGACTATGAGGGAGCAAAAGCTGTTGCTAAAAAATATCAAGATTTATTTGGCGAAGATTATTATATAGAACTTCAAGATCACGGACTTGATGAGCAAAAAAGAACTAATCCTGAGTTAATGCGTATTGCAAAAGAACTCGGAATAAAAATGATTATTACAAACGACTCGCATTATCTTAAAAAAGAAGATGCGGACTGGCATGATACGTTATTGTGCATGCAAACAAAATCATTAAAATCCGAAACAGACAGATTTCACTTCCCGAATAATGAATTTTACGTTAAAACGGTAGATGAATTACGTGATGCTTTTCGCTGGATGGATTCTGAAACATTTAACGGATGCATAAAAAATACCGTCGATATTTGTAATAAATGTCATATTACAGTTGAATGGAAAGCACCTTTACCGGATTTTCCTGTTCCTGACGGTTACACTACAGATACTTACCTTGAAGCTTTAGTTCAAAAAGGTATGAAAAAGAAATATTCAGAAGAACAGATTACCCCCGAACTTAGAGAACGCGCGAAATACGAACTCGGGGTTATCCAAAAAATGGGATTTTCTGCGTATTTTCTTATTACGTGGGATTTTATCAGATTTGCAAAAGAAAACGGAATTCCCGTAGGACCGGGCAGAGGTTCGGCGGCAGGTTCATTAGTTGCTTATTGCCTTGATATTACAGATTTAGACCCTATTGCAAACAATTTGTTGTTTGAAAGATTTTTGAACCCTGAGCGTTTCAGTATGCCCGATATTGATACGGACTTTTGTATTGACAGACGCGGTGAAGTTATTGATTATGTTGTTCAAAAATATGGTGCCGATAAAGTTTGCCAGATTATAACATTTAACACTCTTGCCGCAAGAAATGCAATGAAAAGCGTTGCACGTGTATTTGATATACCGTATGCAAGAAGTAAACAGCTTTCTGATTTGATTTCAGGAGATCCGGGAGCAAAGATTTCAGATGCTTTGCAAGACGGAATGGAACTTAAAAAATTGTATGACGAAGATCCTGAAGTTAAACGGCTTGTAGATACGGCTTTGCACGTTGAGGGCTTAAAAAACGCAACAGGTATGCACGCAGCCGGTGTCATAATATCATATAAGCCTCTTGATGAAATTGTTCCTGTACAATATGGAAAAGACGGTATTGTTGTCACCCAATATCATAGAGAAATCCTAGAAAAAATGAAGCTTTTAAAAATGGACTTTTTAGGGCTTCGTAACCTTACTATGATTTCTAAAACCGTTAAACTTGTCAAAAAATGTCAGGGGATTGATATTGATATCAACCATATTCCGCTTGATGACAAGCCTACTTTTGATATGTTAATACGAGGTGAAACCGTCGGAGTATTCCAGCTGGAATCACAAGGGATGACAAATCTGGTCAAAAAACTTCAGCCTGACGTTTTTGAAGATTTAGGGGCTTTAGTTGCACTGTTCCGTCCGGGACCTCTTGGTTCAGGGATGGTTGATGATTTCGTAGAAAGAAAACACGGACGTCAAAAAATAACATATCCTCATCCGCGTTTGGAACCTGTATTAAAAGATACATACGGAACAATGGTTTATCAAGAGCAAATCATGCAGATTTTTCAGGTTATGGCAGATTATTCTCTTGGAGAAGCCGATAAAGTACGCCGTATGATGGGACACAAAGACCCTGCTGCAATGGCGGCTCAAGAAGGTAAACTTGTAAAAGGTGCCGCAAAATACGGTATGAGTGAGCAGGATGCTAAAAAATTATTTGAACAAATTCAAAACTTTGCAGCATACTGTTTTAACCGCGCGCACTCATCTGCTTATGCTTTTGTTGCTTATCAGACGGCATATTTGAAATGCCATTATCCTGTTGAATATCTTTCAGCTCTACTTTCAAGTGTTCCGGGAGATCAGGAAAAAACGCAGGCTTATATCGAAGAAGCTTTAAAATACGGTATAAAAGTTTTACCTCCTGATATCAACAAATCTTATCTTGAATACACTCCTGACGGTCAAAACATTCGATTTGGTCTTGCTTCAATCAAACAGGTTGGCGAAGGAGTTATTGAAGAAATTATAAAAGAACGTGACGCAAATGGCGAATATAAGTCAATTTATGATTATATAAAAAGACTTGATGTTAAATGTTCAAATAAAAAAACTCTTGAAGGGCTTATTAAATCAGGTGCATTTTCTTCAATAGAAAAAAGCCGTAAACAATTGTGGGACAATATTGAATACATTACATCCACCGCCTCCAAAGAAGCAAAAGAAAAAGAATCCGGTCAAGCAAGCTTATTCGATATGCTGGGAGACAGCGCGTCAATAAATGATGCAAAATTCCATCTTGCAGGAAGTGACGAAGAATACGATGCACGTCAGCTTCAAATATTAGAAAAAGAATTCTTAGGCTTTTACGTAACAAGCCATCCGTTATCGACAATTCGGGATAAATTACCGTTCTTAATGACCCACAAGATTTCCCAAATTGCCGCAATAGCAAACGATAAAGTTGTAACTATTTGCGGACTTGTTACGGCTGCACGCCAAATCCCTACAAAAAATGATCCGACTAAATTTATACGGTTTGTCACTATAGAGGACTTAACGGGAAAAATCGATACACTTGCATTTAATTCAAAAATAGCAGAGTATGGAGATTTACTCCAAAGCGAACAAAGAATAATAGTATCGGGTAAAGTCAGCCGCAGAAGTGACGATGAACCTCCGATAATATTGATTGATACGGTAAAACCTGTCGATAATACTAATATTTTCACTATTGAATTAAAAGACGATTTTAAATTTGAAGAATTAATGATAATGAAACAAATGCTCTGCGCTCATTCCGGCTCAGATCCTGTTATGATGAAAATGGCAGATTTAACAGGAGATGTAAAAATTTTAACATCATCAATATTTTGGGTAAATTCTTCAAATGATCTTGTTAATTCATTGAACAAAGGTTTTGGCGATCGTCTTGCCATTACAGTAAAATCAATGGATAAAAAGTGGTAGTTATTGTTCAATATGAAAAAGAGTATCTAAATTAACATTCAAGGCCTGTGCAATATTTGCAACGACTAATATTGTAGGGCATACCTTTGCATTCTCAATTCTATAAAGATGCTGTGGAGTAATGTCCGATTTTTCGGCAAGAAGCTCCTGCGACATGTGTTTTCTGGCTCTTTCGACCCTTATATTTTCTGCAAGCTTATTAAGTAAAAATTCTTTTTCAAACATATATGTATTTTATATGATTTGACAAATCAATATCACAACATATAATATTGTTTATTAATAATAATTAAATAATAATTAAATTTCTCTTTCTAAAATATTTTTAGGTTATAATGTAATCAAAGGATTAGTTTAGAAAGGGAATTTTTATGTGGGAATATACCGAAAAAGTTATGGATCACTACAGACACCCGCGCAACGTCGGTTCTATCGAAAATGCTGATGCTGTTGGTACGGCCGGTTCTTTAGTCTGTGGAGACCAATTGAAAATATATTTAAAAATAGATGAAAATAATATCGTAACAGATGCAAAATTCCAAACGTTCGGCTGCGGTTCTGCTGTTGCCAGTTCAAGTATTTTGACCGAAATGATTATCGGCAAAACCGTTGATGAAGTTCGTAAAATTACTAATAAAGACATCGCTGACGAACTCGGCGGACTTCCTCCTGAAAAAATGCACTGTTCTGTTATGGGATACGAAGCATTAGAAGATGCGCTGAAAAACTATAAAACAGAAGGATACGTCGATTTAGACGAAATAAAAGAAGAAAACACATCAAATAATGAAGAAAATAAAATTATTTGCACATGCTTTCAAGTAACAAAGAAAACAATAATAGATGCAATAAAAACAAATAACCTCAAAACCGTTGAAGAAGTGACAAATTACACCAAAGCCGGAGGGGCTTGCGGTAGATGCAAAGCAGATATTCAAAAAGTAATTGATGAATACTACAACGGAACTTCTGCGCAAGAAACACAAAAAGAATTAACTCCGACACAATGGATTTTGAAAGTTAATAATATAATTGAAACACAGATTTCGCCTGAACTTATGAAAGACGGTGGAGATGTCGAACTTGTAGACATAAAAGACAAAACCGTTTATGTAAAACTTCGCGGTCAATGTTCAGGATGCAAAAATTCTACTATGACCTTAAAATTATTCGTAGAAACAACACTGAAAAATGCACTTGGAGATGACATAAGTGTAGTAGAGGTAAATTAATATGGAAGATAAAATCATATATTTAGATAACAACGCGACAACAAAAGTTGACGAAAAAGTTCTGGAAGAAATGCTTCCTTATTTAAAAGAAGAATACGCAAATCCGTCAAGTATGTATGATTTTAGCAGAAAATCTTCGCGGGCAATAAAAGAAGCACGCGGAAAGATAAAAGATTTGCTAAACGCAGCAGACGAAAAAGAAATAATATTTACTTCCTGCGGTTCGGAAAGCGCAAATACTGCAATCCGCGGATTTCTAAATTATGACAAATCTAAAAAGCACATAATAACCACAAAAATTGAACACCCTTGCGTGCTAAACGTATATAAAATGCTTGAAAAACAAGGTTACAAAGTTGACTACATTGGCGTAAACTCTAACGGCGAATTAAATCTCGAAGAATTAAAACACGCAATAAACGAAAACACAGCACTGGTTTCTGTAATGTGGGCTAACAACGAAACAGGTGTCCTAAACCCGATTGAAGAAATTTCTCAAATAATAAAATCAAAAAACAAAGATACCAAATTTTTTGTTGATGCAGTTCAAGTTGCAGGTAAAATTCCTATAGATGTACAATCAGCAGGAATAGATATGCTAGGAATTTCAGGACATAAATTCCACGCACCAAAAGGAATAGGAGCTTTGTATCTAAATTCCAAGACAATGATGACTCCGCTTATTATCGGCGGTCATCAAGAACGCGGCAAACGTGCCGGTACAGAAAATACTCCATATATTGCAGGGATAGGAAAAGCCGCAGAATTGGCAATCGACAATCTTGATTATGAAATGACGGAAGTTAAGCGCTTACGCGATAAACTTGAAAGAGGAATTTTACAAAATATCTACAACGCGAGAATTAATACAGGGCTTGCTAACCGTGTGCCAAATACTACTAATATTGGGTTTGAATACATCGAGGGTGAATTAATTCTTCTTCACCTTTCAGATCTTGGAATTTGCGCATCATCAGGCTCCGCCTGCACATCAGGTTCACTTGAACCAAGTCACGTATTAAGAGCAATGAATGTTCCGTTTACATCAATTCACGGAAGTATACGCTGGAGTTTAAGCCGTTTTACAACCGAAGAAGAAATTGATTATGTAATTGAAAAACTCCCGTCAATTATTAATGAAATAACATCAATTTCTCCATATCAAAACGAACTTAAAACTTTAAAAGAAATGAAAATGAGTCAGGCGAATTAAAATTGTCAGTTAATTTTAAATAAAACACAGTGCTTTTGTCTTATGATAAAAGCACTTTTTTAATAAAATAAAAAATTCACGGCTTATAGAATAAAATTCCGATTAAAAATATTTTATCTTAATTCGCAAGGAGATAAAATTATGAAGAAATTTGCCGTACTATTTACTCTATTATTATGCTGCCAATGTGCTTTTGCCGTCAATCCGACACTTGATAAAATTGAAAATTCTTTATACGGATTTACATATACCAATGAAAGTGACAACTCCAGATTAAATAGAATAGAAGAACAAGTTTACGGCAAAAAATCCACCGGACAGACTCAAACACGTATTGCAAAACTCAAGAAAGATTTATCCGTTGACCAGATGGGGCAAGAAATAGCACCAAAAGAAGATACATTTAGGGATGAAGAAGATTCAATTGTTTACGAAAAAGAGCCGGCAGAAGCTGCTTCTATGGATTATCCGGTAATAAATGAACTGGAAAAGCAAGTTTTTCAAAAAGAATTTAAAGGTCAAAACATACAAACTCGGCTTTCAAACCTCGAAAAAAAGACATTTAATAAAACTTACGATAAAGAAGATTTATCAACGCGTGTAGACAGGCTTAAAGCTGAATTAAAACCTCAAAGTTTTAACGGTTTGATGCAGCAGGATAATTCGTTTTATAACGACCCGATAGACAGATTTGCGCAGAATTATCATCTTGATGAATACGGAATACCGCCTTATGATTATGAATCACATTCAAAAGTGCCGTCTTACGACAGCTTCGATGATGATAACGGCTATTATTCAAATATGCCAAGCAATTCATATAGACCAGCAAAGAATTTAAGCTTATCATCAATAGAAAAGAAATTATTCAAACAAAAATTTGAAAACGATACGACTTCGGAACGTCTTACAAGAATAGAAACAAATGTTTTCGGGACAAGTTTCCCGTCTGACAGCGAGAGTGAACGTATCTCAAGAATTTCAAGCGCTCTATCGGCGCAAAAATCTGCAAAACGATATGATAGCAATCGTTTTAGCCAAAATATGGCAACTGCGTTCCAAATCGGCACGTTAATATTAATGGTGCTTGCTTGTATATTGTAAAAATTAAAACCGCTAAACAAAGAAAAAGTATTTCGTGCAATAGCGACAGTGAGCAATAAATGTTTGACTTTGCAATGGCAAAGCGAGCATTGTCTGAGCCCTACTCGAATAGACCCTGAAATAAATTCAGGGTGACAATAAGGCGAGTTTGCGAGCTTGAGCAAACTCATTACAATTTATTAGCGAACGAAAGCGTGCTGAGAAATATTTTTTCTTTGTTTAGCGAAATATTTCTTTACTCCTTAGTTTCCGGTGCTGTGTAGGTCTTATTAGCATTCTGCGCCGCGTTTAAAAATAATTTACCCAAATTTACAGCACCCTGCCCTGCGTTTGTTTTTACATTTTGAATATCTGTTTTGGTCTGTTCTATTTCACGCTTTTGTTCTTGTACAGCTTTTTTCTGAGTCTCAATTATATTATTTACATTCGTTTTTACATTTTCAAATTTTGTTTTTTCTGCATTAATTTGATTGGTAATATTTGTTTGAACCGCATTTTTTGCGTCTTTAAAATCCTGTTTGATGTCCAATTTAGAAGTATCGCACTTTGACAGCCACTTGAAACTTCTTACGGATTTTGAACTTTCAACCGGTCCGTTAAAAATAACTTTAAAATCTTTATAAGTTTTACTGCCTGTTGAAAGAGACGGAATTAATGAAGTATTTTCGTTTTCGGGATCTTCCGTCAATTTTTGCAAAATTTGAGATGTCGCAGCGCCAATCTTAGGGATATATGAAAGCAATTTATCTGCCGACAATTGCCCCAAAACCCCTAAAACAGAAACGACTTTTGAGTCTAATCTTCCTAATATCACAAGATTTGCGCTATTCGGAAGGATATTATATGCTCCTTTTACATAATAAGACATTAAAGGTCCGGTAACATTGATTTTAGAGATATTTGCACTTCCATTAGACATAGTCATTGTACCGTTTATGTTTTTAAATTTATCAGCTTCCTGAATTGTTCCGAGTGTAGACAATGCGGATATGGCTGATTTCAATAAAGATATAGATTGTACATTCTGGGCAGCAACGAGATTTTCAAGACGCCCTATACTCATAAATCTACCGTCATCTATATTGAAATTGACATTACCTTTCATTGAATTTATGATTTCTTTGTCTGTGACACCATGCATTGTCAAATCGGTATCAAAACCCATTGTGCCGGTTAAGGCATTTTTAATTCCCGCAGCACCGTAAACCGCATCTGTCGAATTCAATCCTTTGCCTGAAAGTTTTAACTTTATTGCAGTCGTTGGAATTGAATAAGATAATTCTCCGCTAACTTTACCAGAAAAAGCATCTGATTGAATATTTTTCAAATAAAAATCACTGTAATTTTTTAAAGAAAAATCAGAAGATAATTTTGTACCTACAATCCCGCCAAACTTAAATTTATCAGCAGTTGCAGAACCGTATAAAACATTTCCGTTTAAATTTGCGATAAGATTTGTCAGTGCAAAATCCATATCTTTTATAGAAATATCAGGAATATTTACAATTCCTTTTACATGAGGATTGTCTAAATTGCCTGTTACAGAAGCATTTCCGTATGCAGAAATATTAGATATCCCCATTCCCCATATAGGAAATGAGACTTTATCAGGAACATTTATATTTAAATTTAATTTTGGGTTTGAAGTTAATTTGTATATATCTCCGCTTAAAGTTGCAACCTGTTTCCCGCCTGCTTTTACCGAAGAATTAGAAAAGCTTAGAATATCTCCCGAATATTTCATATCAGAATGTATTTGAGTTGTCTTACCTCTCAGCAGGTCAATATCTGCAAATTTTATATAATTTGAAGAATTTGCATTCATATCAAATACAATATTTTGAGTTTTCAAATCTCCCGTAATATTTGCTTTAAAAGGCAAAGAACCGGTGTAAGGAAACATTGAGCGAACATCTGACGGTAAAAAACTCATAATCCAACCGGTACTAAGTCCACCATTTGCGGTAATATTTAAATCCAATTTATTTAATTTACCTTTTATAAGAACAATTAGTGATAGTGTTCCCACTTTATTTTTATATCCGTTTAAAATGGAGCTTTGCCCGATTGAAGTAAGAAGTGAAGTCAAATCCAGATTGTCTGCGGTTAATTTTAAATCTGTTTGAGTATCTGATTTTACCGAACCCGACAATTTTAGCGGATGCCCCAATATTGAAAACCCTGATTTATTTATATTGATATTATTATTATCAAGATTAACATCTGCCGTAATATTATCAACAGAAATGTTATACAGTCCGTATTTTATACTTGAGGGATTTATTTTCAAATAACCGTTAGATAAAACTTTTTTTAAGTCGGAATTTATATTAAAATCTGCATCAATACTACCTGTTGCAGAAATTGTTTTCAAATCATTTACACCAAAAGATTGCGCAATACTGTCAGCAAGCCTAATAATATTATTAATCTTGGCGTTAGAACGTAATGTTAAATCAACTGTTGGTTTCTTTCCTGAACGAATTGTACCGATAATTTGAGTTTTTTCTTTTTCATCATTTGATGTGAAAAATATAGAGTCAACGTCAGTTTTAGTCCCTTTAAACCTTAAATCTGCATAGCTTTCAGGAAGCGATTTACCGTTTACTGCTACACTTAAGCCTTCTACTCTAAAATGTCCGCGCTGATGAGGTTCTTCAAATGTTCCTGAAGTTTTTACATCCATCAAAATATCTGCATGTAATTTATGATTATTTACAGATTTAAAGATATCAATAATATTAAACGGCAAATCATAAGATTGTGCCGTATCTGTTTGATTATTTTCCTGAGCTGTTTTTTCAGGAAATACTAGCTCATGAAGTTTTATATCGGGCATTATTTTATTATAAATTTTTATATCATAATTAGAAATAAGTGAATTATCAAAAACTACTTTGCCCCGTGTTGATACTTTTACATGCCGGTCTAAAACAAAATCCGTGATATGAAGTTCTTCCCCCTCAACAAAATATGATTTAGATGTTACTTCATCTATAAATTCAAATCTGTAATCATTGATTTTTACATCAGGCAAAGTATTTGACAATTCAAAGCCTAAAGGTAATGAAATATTTTCAGGAGTTTCGCCCTCTTTCTTTTGGCTTTCTTTCAAAAAATCAAAAATAGTAAATGCCCCGCCGTCTTTAACTTTTAACGAAACATTCAATGACTGCGCAATTGCATCCTGAAATCTAATCTTACGCTTCAAAATCGGCAAAACAGAAAGTCTCAATTTAAAACCTTGAATATCAAGGAAAGGTTTTTCTTCGTTAGGAATATATAAAGCAAATTCTTTAGCACTTATACCTGCTGAAAACTTAAAAGAAGTGCTTACTCCAAGACCGTCAATTTTGGCTTCATACCCTGTAGAGTCTTTTATGATATCTGAAATTTGATCTGTATAAGAATTTAAAACAGGTGTCAATATGAAAGGCAAAAGCAGGAAGAAAAGATAAATTCCCAAGCATAAAGCCGCAACTGTAATGCCGATTTTCTTCAAAATATTAATATTAAATTTCATTTATTAAAACTCCTTTAACCAACAATATAATAGCATAATATTATAAATTTTTGATATATTTTATTGCATCTTCTTTTGTTATTATCTCTCCTGAAATTTGAGCTTCATATAAAGAGTCCAAAATTTCTCCTAATCGTGGAGATGGTTTAATTTCAAGAATTTTCATAACATCATTACCATTTAACAATTTTGGAAGCGGTTTTATTTCTTCTTGCTTTTGCAAATAAAAACATAAAAGCTTATCAAGATTATTCAAATTGTCATTAACCATCTTTTCCGTAATTTCAGGACCTAAAGCGGATAACCTGTCTGCCTTTCCTATTATAATTACATCAACAGCATTATCTTCCGTTTTTCTAATATAGCGCATCATGGCTTTTTCACTGACATCAGGTTCACTCATTACCATTGAAGCGTACATGTGATTTTTTATAATAAATTTTATATAGTCAATTTGCTTATTTGAAAATGAAAGCCTTTTAAGAATTTCAGGACACATTTTTGCCCCCGCATCATCATGTTTAATAAATCTGTGACGCCTTGTATCTTCTTCAATTGTCCAAGTGGAAAATTTCCCAATATCGTGCATAAAGCCTGCAAGTTTTAAATGTGCAAGACGAGAAAAACCTCCAAAATCAATTTTGTCCAAATGCTGTTTTACTCTGTTATCAGCTTTTTCATATTGAAGTTCAATCTGCCTTACGGTTTCAACAGAATGATGAAACAAATCCAAATGATGATGAGCATTCGGAGGGACCTGCTTCAATTCTTTTACAAATGAAAAAATATTTTCAAGAACTCCGCACTCGTCCATTTTTAATAATGCCAAGTGAGCTTGTTTCCCGCCAAAAAGCTTCATTAATTCATACTCAATTCTTTCTTTTGCAGGTTTTGTAATAAGGTTTGCGTATTTTTTTGCAATATCAAGAAGTTCTTGCGAAATTTCAAACCCGAGAACGGAATTAAATCTGAAAATACGCAAAAGTCTCAAAGGATCATCCGTAAAATTTTCTTCTTTTACCACATTGAGAATTTTATTCTCAATATCTTTCACCCCGTTCAAAGGATCATATATTTCACCGCTTTTAATATTAACAGCAATTGAATTAACCCTCAAATCGCGTCTTGCAATATCTTTTTCCAAAGAATTTTCTACAGGGTTTGTTATATCAAGAAAATTTTGTTTATCTTTAAGCACAATGCGATAAATTTTATTTTCTTCGTCAAGCGGAATAAATTTACCATCAAGAACATCTGCAACTTTTAAAGAAAATGTTCTCGCATCTTCATCCGTAACGATTAAATCTCTATCAAGAAATTCTTCTTTTCCCATAAAAATATCACGAACAGCCCCACCTACAAGATAAATTTCATTGTCAAAATGTTGAGCAATAATATTTAAAACAAAATCTTTTTTAATTATTTCTTTCAAAATTTGCGTATTCATAAATCACATTCCCCAAAGCAACTGTCACGGCGGTTTCTGCCTTTAATATCAAATCCCCGAGAGTAAGCATTTCAATAATACCATTTTTCGAATTTTGAAAATAATCAAACTCTTTTTGAGAAAATCCACCCTCAGGACCGATTACAACCAGAACTTTTTCACCTTTTCTAATCGGATTAGAATTAAAAGAGTCTCTTATAGTTTTATTTGCAATTCTTTCGCAAAATACGTATATTTTATCAAACCCGCTATCAGATAACAGGTTTTCTAACGTAGTCCTTTCATAGAATTCCGGCACATAAGCCCGTTCGCATTGTTTGGAAGCTTCATACATAATCTTCTGCCACTTCGGGATTTTTTTATCAATCATATCTGAATTTAACGCACAATTATCGGTTTTTACAGTATATACTCCATTAACCCCTAATTCCGTTGCCTTTTCAACCAAAATATTTTGAGCATCACTCCTCAGAGGACTCTGCGCCAAATATAAATCAAAATCTAAAAATCTTTTGGATTTATAACATTTATCGATCGTCGAAATAATTTCTGTTGATGTGATTTCAGAAATAGTCGTTTCATATTGAATTCTGTTTTCATCTATCAAAAGAAGTTTTTCACCGGCGCGCGAGCGAAGCGAGCGCGCTATATGCTGATAATTCTCTTTGTCGAATATTCTTACTGTGTCTTTTTCTATTTGATTTGAATTTATAAAAAAGTGCGGCATAACAAATCCCTTTTGAAAATAATTATATCACAATTTCTTTTTCATTTTTGTATGTAACATACCCCAAATGAGCCTTTGGTGGTTTTCGTAAATATTTGCATTTTGTATAAATTACACCGGCTTTTCCTGAATATGCACAAGTAGAATGTTCTTTTGCCAGCTTTGCACATTTTAATATCAATTCATCCGTTATGGTCTGAGTCTTTAACAAAACATGCGAACCGGCACAATTGTGAACATGAAACCATAAGTCATTATCATCTGCCAATTTTGAAATGATGTAATCATTTTGTTTATTATTTTTTCCAATATAAATACGAGTTTCCCCGCTTTCAATTTTTATAGGCTCTATAGATTTTTTATCATACTTTTTTATTGGCTCGTCTGAAAATATTTCTTCTGACAATTCTAACAAATCATCAATATTTTCAGAACAATTTATAGAAAACAAAAGGCTGTCTAAATATTCTTTTTTCATTTTTGTGTATTCTATCAATTGAGAAAGTTTAATGTTGGATGTTTTTGATTTATTGTATTTTTTAAAAAATTTATTTGCATTTTCTTTTAAAGTTTTGGTCTCATCAAGATTAATCTCTATATTTTTATTGTTTTCATAATCAAATACCGTTACGGTTTTAGAATAATCTTTAAGGGCATACAAGTTAGCCATAATGAGGTTTCCGAAATATAAATATTTATCAGCTTGTTTATTCTTTGATATTTGACACTCCATTTCCCGTAGAGATTTTTCAACTTTTTTTAATTTAGTGCTTACATTAGATTTATAATTATTTTTCAAACTGTTATATTTAAATTTGCCAATATGATAAGCATAATAATTATCAATAATCGAATTTATATTGCCATCAGAATAAATATCGCGTCCGATAGCACGTAAAAAACCGTATCGCCTTGATATAAAATCATTTGTTTCTTGTTTAGGCGGGTAAGTATACGGTATAGTTCCATACACTTCGCGCACCTGACTTTTGTCAGAGCCGACATTATGAGCGCAGCCTAAAATGATACCAGTATCGCAGTTGTATAAAATAATATTTGAATATTTTCCCATCAATTCAACGGCAAGGCAAAGATAAATTTTATCCCCGATTTCGTTATATGTTTCAAAATAAAGTTCTAAAATCCGTTCCCCGTCCGGCTGGTTAATTTTTGCAATACGCGCATTGTTCATATATTTTCTCAGCAGCATGCAAAACATCGGAGGTTTTTGAGGAATTTCAATATGACGTTTTTTTAGATTTTCTTCCGACATAAAACATACGTGATAAAACTTCGGATCAATATTTATATAAAATTGACGGGTATTTCCGTTATTCCTTAATGACAAAATCAATTCACGTCTTGAAGGCTGCTGAATTTTATTAACCCGCGCCCCGCATATAAAAGCACCTTCTGCTTTTGCAAATGACTCTAACATAATGCTGTCAAAAGTAATCATAAAGAAAATTTACCAAAAATGAGTATTTTTGTCTATTATTTTTGTGTTTGTGTTATTATCATATTGTCATCCTGATTTTATTTCGGGATCTGTAATAATTAGACTCTGAAACGAATTCGGAGTGACAGACAACAAAAAGGAAGATTAAGAGAATGATTAAAACAGAATTTAAAGACCATGAATGCGGTAAATTAAACTTAAACAATATTGATCAAACCGTTACTCTATCAGGCTGGGTTTCAACCGTAAGAGACTTAGGCGGTATTTTATTTATTGAATTGAGAGACAGAAGCGGATTTTTCCAATTAGTTGCTAATCCGCAAATAAACCCTCAAGTACACGAAGTATTCGGCAAAGTAAGAAGTGAATACGTTATAAAAGTTTCAGGCAAAGTAACCAAAAGACCTGAAGAAACATATAACGAAAAATATCCTACAGGTCAGGTTGAAATGTATCCTGAATCTGTTGAAGTTTTATCGGAATCAAAAGTTTTACCTTTTGTACTTGATGATGAAAATGTTTCGGAAGATATTCGTTTAAAATACAGATACTTGGATTTAAGACGTGAAACTATGCTTTCTAAACTGGTTCTTCGTCATAATATAGTCCAAGCTATAAGAAGTTATTTGAATAATCTTGACTTTTTGGAAGTTGAAACACCTATTTTAATAAAAACTACTCCTGAGGGCGCGCGTGATTATCTTGTTCCTTCACGTGTTCAGGAAGGTAAGTTTTTCGCACTTCCTCAATCTCCGCAAATTTTCAAACAATTGTTAATGGTTGGCGGTATTGAAAGATATTATCAAATTGCAAAATGCTTTAGAGATGAAGATTTAAGAGCTGACAGACAGCCGGAATTCACTCAAGTTGATTTAGAAATGTCTTTTGTTAAACAGGAAGATGTTATTAGAGTTGTTGAAGGCTTGATTGTAGATGCATTTAAAGCAGCAGGTGTTGAGGTTAAACCTCCATTTACGCAAATCTCATGGCAAGAAGCTATGGACAGATTTGGTTCAGACAAGCCTGATACAAGATTTGGACTTGAATTGTTCGATCTTGGCGACATTATTATGCAATCAGAATTCCAAATTGTTAAGAATACTCTTGAACAAGGCGGAATTGTTCGCGGTATAAGAATTCCGGGCGGCGCGAAATATTCAAGAAAAGAACTTGACGATATTACAAAACTTGCTGTTTCAATGGGTGCGAAAGCTCTTGCAAATATTATTTATCAAGAAGATGGAACTGCAAAATCTCCAGTTTTGAAATTTGTGACAGAAGAACAAGCTAAACAAATTCAAGAACGAGCAGGTGCTCAAGCAGGCGATATTATATTCTTCTTAGCGGATAAACCAAAATTGGTTTACGATATTATGGGAAGATTAAGACTTCACTTTGGTAAAACTCTTAACCTTATTGATGAAGCAAAACATAATTTGTTATGGGTTGTTGATTTCCCAATGTTTGAATGGTCTGATGAAGAACAAAGATATATGGCAATGCATCATCCGTTCACTTCTCCAAACTTGGAAGATTTAGAAAAATTAAAATCAGGCGATTTAGGCAACGTTAAATCAATTGCTTATGATATCGTTTATAACGGAACTGAATTAGGCGGAGGTTCAGTAAGAATTCACTCATCCGAAGTTCAATCAGAAATCTTCAAAGCTTTAGGTTTAACTCAAGAAGAAGCTGAAGAAAAATTCGGATTTATGGTTAATGCACTGCAATACGGAACTCCACCTCACGCAGGTTTAGCAATAGGTTTAGACAGATTAGTTGCGTTACTTGCAAGAACTGATTCTATTCGTGACGTAATAGCATTCCCTAAAAATGCCGGAGCGAAATGCTTGATGTCAGGAGCTCCAGGAGAAGCTTCAATACAGCAGTTGCGAGAACTTCATATTAAAAGTACAGCAAATGTTAATAAGTAACACAAAAGACCGGATTTAAATCCGGTCTTTTATTTTAAATTATTTTTTATAAATCTGTGTGCATCTAAAACATCATCCGCATTAATCGCAGGAGGTCCGTCTATAATTTCAAGAGGGGGATGATTTCTTTTGTTTGCAGAATAATTTAAAATAACATTGCCAAAATCTTTTCCACATTTATGACAGAATAAATTACATATTAAAATATTATTTTTCTTTTCAATTATTTTTATAGATTCTTGCGTAAAATCATTTTTACATCTTGAACAGCAAAGATTTTTAAAAAGTTTTTCTATATCTTTCATATCAATATTTTATATGAATTTTTGTAAAATTATCAACTATTTAAATTATAGCACGTTAATTTTCTTTAAAAAACGGGATTAATATATTTGGGTAAATAGCAAGAGAACCCAAAGGAGGTCATCATGGCTATTAACTTAATCCTATTCGGTTTTATCGTATACACTGCATTGATAGTAGTTCCAAGCATCTGGGAAGAACTGACCGCAGAAGGATAGGGGTAAATGTAAAATCCCCGACAGCTGCCAAATAGGGTTTTATGAGAGAGATTTAGTGTAATTGTTACGTTTATTTACAGATAAACGCCGGTTTAATTTGGCTATTTTTGGCTTATAATATGGGTATGAATAGCGGGTATTTAAACAACAAATTTGATGTAATAGTTGTAGGTGCAGGGCATGCCGGATGCGAAGCAGCTTTAGCCTGTGCAAAACTTGGAGTTCAGGTTTTATTATGTACTTTAAACGTAGATAATATTGCACTTCAACCCTGTAACCCTGCAATAGGCGGACCTGCAAAATCTACTCTGGTACGTGAAATTGATGCTTTAGGCGGCGTTATGGGAGAAGTTGCGGATGCAACGTATTTGCAAATGAAAGTATTAAATTCTTCAAAAGGTCCTGCTGTTAGGGCATTAAGAGCTCAATCCGACAAAGCGGAATATACCCGCTATATGCGCAACATATTAGAAAATAACGACAATATTTTCATAAAACAATGCTGTATAACAGAATTAAAAGTCGAAAACGGCAAAATAATCGGAGCTGTTGACGAATTCGGTATTGAATACAATGCTCGCGCAGTAATTTTGACAACAGGAACGTCTTTAGAGGGTAGAATTTTTGTAGGTTTGCGTTCATATAGCGCAGGGAGACTTGGAGAAAAAGCCGCAATAGGATTATCAGATAGCCTGCATAAACTAGGTATACAAACCAAAAAACTAAAAACAGGAACCCCTGCGCGCGTTGACAAAAGAACGATTGATTATTCAAAAATGATAATTCAGCCCGGAGATGAAGAACTAAATTTCTTTTCTTTCAAGCCAAACCGCCCGATAAGGAAAACTTATCCTTGCTATCTGACAAAAACTAATGAAGAAACCCACCGTATAATAAAAGAAAATCTCGATAAATCGCCAATGTATCAAGGTTTAATACAAGGTGTAGGTCCGCGTTATTGCCCGTCAATTGAGGATAAAATCGTAAGATTTGCCTCCAATCCGTCTCATCATATTTTTATTGAACCTGAAGGCCTAAATACATACGAAACATACATTCAAGGATTTTCAACAAGTTTACCTGCTGATGTTCAAGTCAAAATGATACGCAGTTTGCCGGGACTTGAAAATGCTCATATAATCAAACCTGCTTATGCCGTTGAATATGATTACGTACCCGCAATTCAAACAACCCACTCTCTTATGTCTAAACAAATACGCGGGTTATTCTTTGGCGGACAAATTAACGGAACAAGCGGTTATGAAGAAGCTGCCGCACAAGGTTTAATCGCAGGAATAAACGCATATAATTATCTTAACGCTTCTGAAATGCTTGAACTGTCAAGGAGTTCCTCCTATATAGGGACCCTAATAGATGATCTTGTAACAAAAGATATACAAGATCCTTATAGAATGTTAACTTCGCGTTCCGAATACCGCCTGTTGCTTCGTCAGGATAACGCGGATGAAAGATTAACCCCAATCGGGCACAAAATAGGGCTTATTGACGATGTTCAATTTGCACGTTTTGAAGAAAAACAAAGATTAATAAAAGAAGAAACCAAACGACTTGAAGCTTTAAAGATCTCTGCATCTGACGAAATTAACGAAATTTTAGCAAAATATAACGAACATATAGATCGCGGAATGCGTGCTTCAGAGCTTTTGAAACGCCCGAATATTAATTACAAAATAATTAAAGAAATTGATGAAACTACAAAAAATCTTGATTTGCCACGCGAAGTTTACGAACAAATTGAAGTTAAAATCGAATATGACGGATATATTAAACGTCAAGAAGAACAGGTTTTACAGGCAGATAAGCTGGAAAAATTCAAAATTCCTGACGGGCTTGATTATTCAAAAATCGATCAGATTTCATCCGAAACAAAAGACAAGCTTTCAAAAATTCAACCTAAAACACTGGCTCAGGCTTCACGCATAGGAGGTATCAAGCCCGCAGATATTTCCATACTTATGGTACTTCTGGACAAACACCGAGTTTAAATATTATTTTTAATATAACTTTTTACGGCTTTTGATTTATATAATTTCAAATCTGAAAATCTTATAGCTTTTCCGTCTTTACAAACGATAGTAAGAGATGCTTTATCCGCATTTTTATCAATTATCGTTCCGGCTTTACGTTCAAAAGAATTTCGCAAAATTATAAATTTATATGGATTTACAATAAAAAATTTGTCTTTATGCGTTATATAACACGGCAAAAAAGGATGCAAGGCCCTAATTGTTCTTGAGACTTCCGAAGCTGTTTGAATTTCAAAATCCAACATACGTTCTTCGCCAATAATATTCGGATAATATGTTGCAAATTTTTCTTCCTGAACGACCGGTGTTAGAACCTTATCATTTAAATCATTTATAATTTCAGAGACTAGTTTTCTGGCTACAAGTACAGATTTCTCCCGCAATTCTTTTGATGTATCATTATCCGAAATTTTTATTTTTTCTTGTTTTAATATCGCTCCGGCATCAAAATTCTCGTTCATCAAATGAATAGTAACCCCTGAATACTCCTCACCGTGTAATATTGTTTGCATATAAGGATTTGGTCCGCGATATTTTGGCAAAAGTGACGGATGAACATTTAACGTAGCAATTTTGGGGATATTAAAAGTCTCTTTTTCTATTTTTTCATGCCATGTACCAACAATAACTAAATCCACATTCAAATGGACAAGAAGCTTACGAAATCTTTCATCATTTGCGGATTTCATTTTAATCTGCGGGATTTTAAGTTTTTTCAGCAGAGTAACTTCCGGCTGCGGTTTAAAAAAATCTTCCAATAAAATACGCAAACGTGATTTTGAGGTTTGTTCATAACGAAAAACTCCAACTAATTCTGCTCCTGAATCCAAAACTCCAAGAACAATATTTGCAAGCATTAAACCTTTGCCTAAAACAACAACCCTCATGGTGTTATTATAAACTAAAAAACACAAAAATGGCAATAAAAAACGACCGCTAATAATTATAGCGGTCGTTTTTATTTTATATTAAACTTCTTCACTTTGGTTAGCTAAATAATCACGAACCTGAGCTTGGGTATTTTTCAAATCGTAATAATTTGCAATATAGGTATTTGCCTTTTTATTATTATGTCTAATCATATTAACAAAACCTGCGACAACTAATACCCAAGGAGCAAATGACAATCCTGATTTTATAGCACCTTTAGCCAGTTTCGGCATAGATTTAACTTTTTTGGATACAGCGTTCAAAATCTTGCTATTTTCTAATTTT
>CADBQQ010000023.1 GCA_902796825.1 uncultured bacterium | reverse complement strand
TGTCCGAGCGGCTTAAGGTGCAATCTTGGAAAGGTTGTGTGGGAGCAATTCCACCAGGGGTTCGAATCCCCTCCTCTCTGTTTTTTAGTTTATAATAAACAAGGAGAGGTGTCCGAGTGGCTTAAGGTGACGATCTCGAAAGTCGTTGTGGGGGTAACTTCACCGAGGGTTCAAATCCCTCTCTCTCCGGATTTTTACACTAAATTTCGTGCCTGCCCTCAATTGCTTTTGCAATTGTTATTTCGTCTGCATATTCCAAATCCGCACCGACAGGCAAACCAAATGCTATCCGAGAAACCTTGATTCCAAAAGGTTTTATCAATTTAGTTAAATAAAGACTTGTTGCTTCTCCCTCTACAGATGGGCTTAATGCAATTATAACTTCTTTAACTTCTTCGTTTGTAAGCCTTTGAAGCAATTCTTTTATCCTTATATCGTCTGCTCCTATGCCATCAATCGGAGAAATAAGACCTTGCAAAACGTGATATTGCCCCTTGTATTCATTTGTTTTTTCTATTGCGATTAAATCTTTAGAATCTGACACAACGCAAATTGTAGATTTGTCACGACCATTTGAAGAACAAATTTCGCATGGACTTGAGGCTGAAAGATTGAAACATACTTCACATGTTCGGGTGTTTCTTTTTGCTTCTATAATTGCACTTGCGAATTTTTCTACATCGTCGTCAGACATTTTAAGGGTGAAAAATGCCATGCGCTGTGCGGATTTTGGACCGACAGACGGAAATTTTTGGAATTGTTCAATTAAAGCAGCAATCTCTTTTGGATAAATCATTTATTGTCCTTTGAATATGTCAAAACAACATTTGAAATTTTCTGAAATAAATTCAGAATGACAAATGTTGTTTTGCATAAAATAACTTATAAGTTTAGTCCCGGAATTTTAATTCCGCCGGTTACTTTTTTCATTCTTTCCTGCATTTCTGAATCAGCTTTTTCTCCTGCATTTTTCATTGCTGTTGAAATCACATCTTCAAGCATTTCAATTGTTTCAGAATCAACTGAAGCCGGATTTTCAGGATTAATTACTTCAGGGGAGATAGAAATAGACTTAAATTTCCCTTCACCGGTACAAGTTACCTTTACTGCTCCACCGGCGCTTTCACCAACAATTTCAAGGTTAGCAAGTTCTTCTTTCATTTCAGTTGCACGTTTTTGAATGTTTTGCACTTGTTTCATCATATTCATTAAGTTCATACCCATAATTTTCCTCCTTAGTCTGAAACTTTTCTTATTGTGATTTTTATTATACAATAAATATATGCAGAAGAAAACATATTTACAAGAATCTGTAAAAAATGGCCGCTTAATAAGATGGAATTCTATGCCTTTAAAAGTGTTTATTGCTCCTATGAATTTCTATTCCAAACAGGGGCAAGACTTGAAATATCGGGCTTATGTCAAAAAAGCTCTGGATGAATGGCATAAGGTTTCGCATGGAAAAGTTTCGTTTGTTATAGTAGATAATTTGTTAAGTTCGCAGGTAAACATTGAGTGGAAACGTGTTCAAAGACAGGCTCTGGGGCATTGTGTTTTTCAATACGATAACGCAAACAGATTGTTCAGTGCCGAAGTTACTATCGGTTTAACAGAGGGGCTTGTACATGCTGATTATATGGATGAAGAAGAAGTTTACCATACGATTTTGCACGAAATAGGACACGCGATAGGACTCGGTCATAGCCCGTTTAAATCTGATATTATGTATACTCCTCACCAAAAAGGTGTATTGCATGTCGGTCAAGGCGACAGGTTATCCGTAAATTGGCTTTATACTTTCCCTCAAGGAAAAACCGTACAAGAAATAGCGTCAAAATATCAAGTTGCGGGGAGTGATTTGGACGAAATAGTTGCTAAAATAATTTCAAAAGAAGCAAAGACCGAATTTGAAAAAGTTAAAGATGGTGTTGATTCTATGCCTGTGCGAAATTTACTGGATGAAACTTCTCAGATTGCGAATTACAAAAAATATAATCTTGCAATTCAAAATGTAAAGATTTCATCGGAGTTGCAAGCTCAAATCAAACGCCAGTACCGCGATAGTTCTATAAATAAAAATAACAAAAGCTTGTGAAAATTAATAATGATTTTTCAGCAATACATTTCCATATTGACAAAATTAATGTAATTTTTACACTAAATGTTAAGCAATCCAAATCCTCTGATATCAAGGGTTTACGTGGATTAGACATGTGCCTGCCTGCCTATCTGACTTGAAATTTTAAATTTTTGTAATATAATCATTATATAAACACGTTCAAGAAAATGAAAACTTACTAACAATAAGTGTACAAAAGTAGTTTTTAAGAACTTTTTTCAATTTACAACTAGAGGATTACATTTTGAAAAAATTATTACTATTCACTATTGCATTAGTGTATATGCTATTTACACCGGTGCAGGCAGCCAATGTCAATACAGTGAAGGCAGCGATAGTAAAACATTCTATCGAAATGGGAGTCGATCCGGCAATTACTTTAAGTATTGCAAAAACAGAATCAGGTTTTAGACACGAAGCACGCAGTTCACACGGTGCTGTCGGGGTCTTTCAGCTTATGCCTTCAACTGCCAGAAGAATGGGATTAAACCCATATTCTCTTGATGACAATATTAAAGGCGGCATTATGTATTACAAATCTATGTACAAAATGTTCGGGTCTATGCAGTTGGCTCTTGCGGCTTACAATGCAGGTCCTGCAAATGTAAAAAAATACAAAGCAGTTCCTCCGTTCAAAGAAACGCAAAGATTTGTATCAGGAATTATGAGAGATTATTATTATTTGAAATCTCATACAGATCCTGCTGTAACAGCTTATTTAAAAACAAATCCTGCAAAGGCTGAAAAAATCGGAGCAGATGTTGTTGCTGTTTCTCCGTCAAAATTAGCACCTTTGCCTATGGCAAAGATAGAGCAGTCAAGAAAATTAAACGTGGAAGTGATGAAAGGTTCTCCTATAGAAGTCGAGCTTAAATCACAATCCGTTGCAATGTAGTTTTTTTGTAACGAAGCGCCGGCACACAATTGTGTGCCGGCGCTTCGTTTTTTTTATTTTATATCAACGACGCAAACCCCGTCTCCGCCTTCGGTATCGTTGCCGGGACGGAATTTTGCAACATAAGGAGATGTTTTCAAAAAATCTCTTACAGCTTGTTTCAATGCTCCTGTTCCGTGTCCGTGAATTATATAAACGGGGGTAAGATTTGCAAGGCTTGCCTGATCGAGATAACTTTCAACTTCGTCAAGGGCTTCTTCCACTCTATAACCGCGTAAATCAAGAGTTTGAGGCAATGAATATTTTTTAAGCTCAAAACGATCAAATGAAGTTCCCGGAATTTTGATTTTTGCGGGTTCTTTGTAGTTCTCGTTTAAAACAGCAAGTTCATCTTGCTTAACTTTCATTTTAATATTTCCCATATCGACAAAAAGTCGTTTGCTCTTGTCAGGAAGTGTCAGAACAGTCACTTTCTGATTAAGGTTTTTGAGCATAACGTTATCGCCTGCTTTTACTTTTTCCCAATCTATTTCAAGATATTTTTCTTTATCAGAAACCTCATCTAAATCTTCACGGAAGTTTTGTTCAAGTTTTGCAAGGCGCGAATATGCTCGGCGGGCAATTTTTTCGGATTTTTCTTTGCGCATTTCATCAAGTATTTCTTTGATTTCAGCGCGCGCAGACATTATTTCCGCATCAAATTTATTTTTTATATTTTTAATTGTTTTCTTTTTATCTTTTTTAATTTGATTTAAGTTTTCTTCATATTCTTCTTTTATAGAAAGTGAAGTTTCTTTTAATTCTTGGGCTTTTTCAAGATTTTTGGACAACTCTTGATGGGTTTCTTGAAGTTTTTCGACAACAGCGACAGAGGGATCTTTTTGAGTAATAAGTATATTTTTCGCATTGTTAACAATGTCACTGTCGAGTCCGAGATTTGAAGCTATAGAAATAGCATTGCTCAAGCCCGGAATACCTATTAATAATTTATAAGTTGGCTGGAGGGTTTCAGTATTAAATTCAACGGAAGCATTTTTGAAAAAATTATTTGTATATTCAAGAGCTTTTAGTTCTCCATAGTGGGTCGTAACAACATTATTAACATTTTTTTGTGCAAGTTTTTGTAAAATTTCTCGAGCTAATACCGCGCCTTCAACAGGGTCAGTCCCTGCACAAATTTCATCAAGAAGTACAAATGAATTTTCGTCGCTTCGGTTCAAAATTTCAATAATATTTGTCATGTGTGAAGAAAAAGTAGAAAGACTTTCTTGAATACTTTGGGAATCCCCAATATCTGCAAAAACATTTTTGTAAGGATAAAGCTTGGCAAATGTGCAAGGAAGAAACAAACCTGATTTAGCCATTAGAATAAATAAGCCGATTGTTTTTAATGTAACGGTTTTACCTCCAGTATTTGAACCGGTAATTATCAGGGAATTATAGCCGCATTCTCCTCCGATTTCAAAGTTATTTGGTATAACAACTGCGCCTTTTGCAAGTAGTAAAGGGTGTTTCATATTCTCAAAATATATTTTTTTCTCAGTTAAAATTTCAGGTTCAACAGCTTGTATTTTTACTGCGTACCTTGCTTTTGCGAAATGAAAATCGATTTCAGACATTGTTTTTTCGCTTAGAACAAGCTGAGGCATAATTTCTTTTACGCAATCGGTTAATGCAACGAGAATTTTTATACATTCTTGACGGATTTTTGCTTTTAATTCTCTTATTTTATTATTAAGCGGAACGAGCTGTGCGGGTTCTATGTAAAAAGTTTTGGCAGATGCTGAGACATCATGTACAATACCGGGAACTTTTGTTTTATTGGAAGCTACTACTTGAAACACAATTCTGTCATCACGTTCAGTATAAATATTTTCTTGCAGGTATTTTGAGAAGTCAGAGTTATTTAAAAGTCGGTTTACAGTGTCGCGCAAATTCTGTTCGCTATCACGTAAAGAGGAATACAATCCTTTAAGTTCAGGCGTTGCGTTTTGCCTTACACGTAAATTCTCGTCAAAAGTTGAGAATATTTTTTCTTCTATTTCTCTGTCAGAAATTAAATTAGAGATTTTTTCTTTTATAATAAAATTTTCTTCGGTATTTTCTGTTATAAATCTTTTTAATAACCTTGAAGAACGCATAGTTTTGGCAATATCTGTTAATTCTTCTTCCGAAAGATATGAAACTGCGCTGTTATTTTGGATTTTTACAATGTCTGCAATGAATTCTGTCGGAGTGTCTTTTGCATGGTCAAGGATATATTTGGCTTCGCGTGTGAGTTCAATTTGTTGTTTAATTCTTTCGGCGATATCAAACGGGGCTAGTTTAAGGCAAAGAATTTTACTCTGTTCAAATTTTGCGAATTTTGTCAGTTCTTCTTTTATTTTATCGAATTCAAGTGAGGAATATGTTTTTTGCAAAATGTCCATAATTTGAATGTTATCATGAAAATATTAATAGTATAATATGCCTATGCCAAATAGTGTTTATATTCATGTTCCTTTTTGTAAATCTAAATGTCATTATTGCTCCTTTGTGTCGTTCCCAAAACTGGAATTAAAAGAACAATATTTAAATAAGCTGGAAGAAGAAATTATAGCTAATTATCAAGGTGAAAAGCTGGAAACACTTTATTTTGGCGGGGGGACGCCATCGTTATTAACTCCAAAGGATTTTAACAGAATTATTACGTTTTTCAACATTACAGATAAAACAGAAGTTACAGCGGAATTAAATCCGGAGGGAGTGAATGAAAAATTTTTGCAGGAATTGTTTAAAACGGGTGTAAATCGCTTAAGTCTGGGGTGTCAGACGTTTAATGATGATATTTTAAAACTAATTAACCGCAGGCACAATAGTAACCAAGTTGTAAAAGCTGTTCAAACTGCGCAAAAAGTCGGTTTTAAAAATATAAGTCTTGATTTTATATATGGTTTGCCTATGCAGACTGAATCAATGTTTTATGACGATTTGAAATTTGCTATTGATTTAGGTATTGCGCATATATCTCTTTATGGCTTAACTATTGAAAAAGGGAGCTATTTTTATGTTCATAAGCCCGAAAATCTTCCTGATGAAGATTTACAGGCAGATATGTATCTTGGGGCTGTTAATTTGTTGACATCATCAGGATTTGAACACTATGAAATAAGTAATTTTTCATTGCCTGGATTTAATTCGCGTCACAATATGGTTTATTGGGATAATAAAGAGTATTATGGTTTTGGGGTTGCGGCTCACGGTTATGTTAAAGATATAAGATACGGGAATAAAGAAAGTATTGAAGATTATATAAGTAACCCTATTGAGCATTCTCAAAAACGTATTGAAACAGATAAAGACAAACTTGAAGAAGAAATTTTTTTAGGCTTTCGTCGAATTAAAAAAGGTATAAATGTTTCGGCTATAAATGAAAAATATTTAATAGATTTTGAGAGTAAGTACAAAAAAGTTATAGATAAATATTTATCTGTTAATTTCCTCAAAAAAACTCCACAAGGTTATGCATTGACTCCTCAAGGGGCTTTATTGAGTAATACAATTCTTGCGGAATTTTTGGGTTAATTTTATAGAATTTTGTTATAAATGTTTTCAATATTCTGTAAAAATGCTTTAGGATTAAAGATTTCTTCTATTTCAGTAAGGCTTAATTTATTTGTTACCTCGTTATCTTTTAAAAGATTCGCTTTGAAATCTCCATGATTTTGGAAAGCATTAAGCGCATTGCGTTGCACTATGGTGTAAGCTTCTTCACGGGTTAATCCTTTTGAAACTAGGCTAAGTAATACTTTTTGAGAATAAACAATTCCGCCAAATTCGTTAGTATGCTTTAGCATGTTATCTTTGTGGATAACAATATTTTCCATAATATTATTGAAACGATTTAGCATAAAATCAACAAGAGTAAGGCTGTCAGGGAAAATAATCCGCTCAGCGGAACTGTGAGAAATATCTCTTTCGTGCCATAAAGTTATATTTTCCATTGCCGCGAATGAATTTGCGCGAACTACTCTTGCAAGCCCGCAGAGATTTTCACTCAATACAGGATTTTTCTTGTGCGGCATAGCAGATGACCCCTTTTGACCTTTTGAAAATCCTTCTTCAAGTTCAAGAACTTCTGTTCTTTGCAGGTGGCGGATTTCTGTAGCAAATTGTTCAATGACACTTGCAATAAGCGCTAATGACTGCATAAAATAAGCGTGGTAGTCACGTGCTATTATTTGTGTAGAAATTCTTGCAGGTTTTAATCCCAGTCTTTTACAAGTTATTTCTTCTATTTCAGGCGAAATGTTGCTATAAGTTCCGACAGGTCCTGAAATTTGACCTACACGAATTTGTTCAAGTGCGTGTGTAAAATTGTCTCGTTGGCGTTCTAAAATATCAATCCAATTGCACATTTTTACACCAAAAGTCATTACTTCAGCGTGAATTCCGTGAGAACGACCTATGCATAAAGTGTTTTTATGCTCTGTTGCCAATTTTTTAAGGGTATCTATTGTTTTATTCAAATCGGCAAGGATTATTTTTCCGCTGTCTTGAATTTGTAAGGCAAAAGCCGTATCAATAACATCTGAACTGGTCATCCCTACGTGAACGTAACGTCCCAAATCTCCCAAACTTTCATTCACACACGTTAAAAATGCAATAACATCATGTTTTACTTCGCGTTCAATTTCGTCAATGCGTTCTACGCTGAAAGCTGCTTTTTGCCGAATTTCTTCTGCGACATTTTTTGGGATTGTGCCAAGTTGTGCGTAAGCATCACAAACAGCAAGTTCAACTTGCAAGTAGTAGTTGAATTTGGAATTCAAATCCCAAATCTTAGTCATTTCTTCTCTTGAATACCTGTCAATCATAACCTGATATTAGCACAAAAAAGCAAAATTTATTTAAAAAATAGAATTAAAATGTAACAACTTTCTTTTGAATTTTGTAAAAATATTATGTTTATGCTAACATAGGTTTACAAATTAGTTTGAACTTTTTAAAAAGGGGAAAAGTATGATTTCAGTAAACGATTTTAAAACAGGTTTAACAATTGAATTAGATAACGGTCTATGGTCAGTTGTAGAATTCCTTCATGTTAAACCGGGTAAAGGGTCTGCATTTGTAAGATCAAAATTAAAAAACGTTATGACAGGACAAGTAGTAGAAAAAACTTTCCGCGCAGGCGAAAAAGTTGCAAAAGCCACTCTTGACAGGCGTGAAATGCAGTATCTGTATAAAGAAGGCGCTGATTATGTAATGATGGATAACGAAACTTATGATCAGTTGCACGTTAGCGAAGTTCAAGTTGGAGATGGTAAGAAATATCTTAAAGAAAATATGAACGTAATGATTTTACTTCATGAAGGCAAAATTATTGGAGTAGATATTCCTGCTCACGTTGAACTTGAAGTTGTTGATACTCCTCCGGCAGAAAAAGGAAACACTGCTCAAGGCGGTACAAAACCAGCTACTTTGGAAACAGGTGCTGTAGTTAACGTACCTTTCTTTGTTGCAAACGGAGATGTTATCAGAGTAGATACAAGAACAAATGAATACTTAGACAGGGTATAAATAAAATGAAACCGGAAATAGATTATATAGAAAAATTAGCACAAATTATTGAAGATAAAGGATTAACAGAAATCTCTATAGAAGATGGAGAACAGGCGATTACCGTAAGAAAAGAAATAATCGTATCCGCAGCGGCGCCAGTTGCATCAGCTCCCGTTGTACAAGCAAGCGCGCCTGCTCCTGTTGCTCAATCTTCTACAGCAGAAGCCTCCGCTCCTGCTAAAAAGGGAACACCGATAACTTCACCTATGGTTGGTACATTCTACAAATCTCCTTCGCCGGATGCTGCTCCGTTTGTTAATGCGGGTTCTTCCGTAAAACAAGGTGATGTCGTTTGTATCATTGAAGCTATGAAGATGATGAATGAGATTAAATCTGAAATCTCCGGAAAAATTACGGAAATTTGTGTAGAAGACGGTCAGCCTGTTGAATTTGGACAGGTGTTGATGTATGTGGAATAAAGACGTTAAGACGATAAGTCGCTGAGACGTTAAGTTCATATAGAATTTAGGTTTATTCTTTATTTTGGGTTGCCGTTAATGACACCTTTTTATGAACTCAAAGACTTAAAGTCTTATCGTCTTAAAGACTTGAAAGAGGAACTATGTTTAGAAAAGTTTTAATCGCAAACAGAGGTGAAATTGCTGTTAGAATAATAAGAGCATGCAGAGAAATCGGTATTCCTACCGTTGCTATTTATTCTCAGGCTGATGCTAATTCTTTGCACGTTAGACTGGCTACAGAGGCTTATTGTATCGGGCCGGCAAAAAGCTCGGAAAGCTATTTGAGTATTCCTGCAATAATGTCGGTAGCTATGCTCACTGGTGCCGATGCTATTCATCCGGGTTATGGATTTATGTCTGAAAGAGCCGATTTTGCGGAAATTTGTGAAAAACAAGGAATAAAATTCATAGGTCCATCTTCTGAAGCTATGCGTAAAATGGGTGACAAAGCTACTGCACGCAAAACTATGATAGAAAACAATGTTCCTGTTACTCCGGGAACAGGCATAGTAAAAACTGTTGAAGAAGTCCAAGAATTCGGTAATCGCGTAGGTTATCCAATTATTTTGAAAGCAACAGCAGGCGGCGGCGGCAAAGGTATGAGAGTTTGCAGAAGTGATGAAGATGTGGAATCAAATCTTAATCTTTGTCAATCTGAAGCCAAGAATTTCTTCGGCAATCCTGATGTGTATGCAGAAAAATTCCTTGAAAATCCTCGCCATATTGAAGTTCAAATTCTGGGCGACAGCTTTGGTAATGTTGTTCATTTAGGTGAAAGAGATTGTTCTATTCAACGTCGTCACCAGAAATTATTAGAAGAAGCTCCTTCTCCTGCGATTGATGAAGCAACAAGACAAGAAATGGGTGCGGCCGCAGTTCGTGCAGCTAAGGCGATAAATTACGAGGGTGCAGGAACTTGCGAATTCTTACTTGACCATGACGGAAAATGGTATTTTATGGAAATGAATACCCGTGTTCAAGTTGAACATTGCGTAACTGAAATGATTTCCGGTGTTGATATTGTAAGAGAACAAATAATGGTGGCTTCCGGTGAAAAATTGAGTTACTCTCAAGCGGATATTCGCTTAAAAGGACATGCAATTGAATGTCGTATAAACGCGGAAGATCCAAGAAAAGACTTTATGCCAAATCCCGGACAAATTACAGGCTATTTGGCTCCGGGCGGATATGGTGTACGTGTGGACTCTCACGTTTATCAGGATTACTCAATCCCGCCTTATTACGATTCAATGATAGGCAAATTGATTTGTTGGGGCAGAGACAGAAACGAAGCTCGCCGCAGAATGTACCGCGCATTAAAAGAGTATGTTGTAACAGGTGTTGAAACAACAATTCCGTTCCATCAGGCAATTATTGAAGATGAAGTGTTTATCAGCGGTAATTTTAATACAGGTTTTATTGAAGATTTCTACAAACGCAAAGGGTTGTAGGGGTAAATACTGTGTTGGGCAAGAATGCCCAACTTAC
>CADBQQ010000022.1 GCA_902796825.1 uncultured bacterium | reverse complement strand
TTGCCTGTGGTAGAGGAGCAAGAGGTGGGTGGAATAATCTGCGCGAAATCGGCACCCACCCCAACCCTCCCTCAAAAGGGAGGGAGAGACGAGCGGCGTTTAATGCGAGGCGCAGTACCAGCGTTCACATTAGCCGAAGTTTTGATAACCCTCGCAATCATTGGCGTAGTAGCGGCAATGACAATCCCTACACTGATTGCTAAAATTAACGACATTGTTAAAACAAATACAGTTAAAGTATTTAATGCAAAATTAATTAAAGGTTTAAATTTAACAAAAACAGCAGGTGCCTTAAATGACACCTACACTTTTTCGTACGCGGTGTGTATAGGAGATTAACCGAATTTATTTCTTGTATGGCCGGAGCTTTGCTCCAGCCGTTACATATATAAAATATTAAGCTTTTGTAACGATTATTATTATTATTTTCATGTTTTTGCTATACTTTTAGTAATTGGCGGTTTATGAATTGACTTTCCATTTCAGCTGAAAGGATAAATAGTATAATGAAAAAATTTTTAGGTTCTTTATTTATGTTGTTGTTAAGCGGGTTTCAGGCTGCAAATGCTTTGAGTGTTGACGCTTTTATGGATAAGCATATTGCTCCAATCTCTGATGCGGTTGCAAAAATAATATTTTTCCCTATTAACATTGCAGGAAATGACGTACCTATAATTATTTTCTGGATTTTAGCAGCAGGAATATTCTTTACTTTCTATTTTAGAGGTATTGCAATATGGGGGTTCAAGCATGCTGTTGAATTAATTGCAAAACCGTCAGGTGGCAAAGGAGAGGGAGAAGTTTCATCTTTTCAAGCTTTGGCAACAGCACTATCAGGAACTATCGGTATCGGCAGTATTGCAGGGGTTGCGATTTCAATATCTATTGGCGGGCCGGGAGCTGCATTTTGGATATTTCTTGGCGCCTTGTTAGGAATGTCTATAAAATTTGTAGAAGCTGCTTTGGCTGTTAAATATAGAAGATTTAACCTCGACGGAACAATTTCCGGCGGACCTATGCACTATATCGCACACGGTTTAACCAGAAAAAATATGCGCTGGCTCGGGCAGCCGTTGTCTGTTATTTTTGCTATTCTTTGTATCGGCGGAGGCATAACAGGCGGTAATATGATTCAAATTAACCAGACAGCCCATCAAATTATATTTATAACAGGTGGGGAAAATAGTATTTTTCACGGTTTTACTTGGGTTATAGGTTTAACTGCCGCTGTATTAATCGGTTTAGTTGTCGTAGGAGGTATCAAAAGTATTGCTAAAGTTACTACCGTGTTAACCCCGACAATGTGCTTGATGTATATCATTTCGGGGTTGATTGTAATTTTTGCAAATATTACACAAATTCCGCATGCGGTAAGTTTAATCCTACACGAAGCTTTTCATCCTACAGCCGTTGCAGGCGGATTTTTCGGAATAATTATTATCGGTTTGAGACGTTCTGTGCAGTCAAACGAAGCAGGAACAGGCGCTGCCGCTATTGTTTATGCAACTGCGCAAACTAAAGAACCGATTTCGCAAGGCTTTGTGGCTTTACTGGAAACATTCTTAACCGGTGTACTTTGCTTGTTTACCTCTTGTGCAATTGTATTTTCGGGAGTTTTAGAGCAAACTAAAATTGGCGAAATTTCAGGTATAGAGCTTGCTTCTAATGCTTTTCAATCAGTAATACCGTTTTTCCCTATTATTCTTTCAATAATTGCGGTTTTATTCGCAATGTCAACGTTAATTTCTTGGGCATATTACGGACAAAAAGCATGGACATTTTTACTCGGTGAGGGTAAAAAACGTGTGTTGATGTTTAATATTATATATTGTATTTTTATTGTCATAGGTTCTTGTATGAATGTTCAATCAATAATTGATATTACGGATGCAATGATGATTGCAATGTGCGTACCAAACATTATCGTGCTTTATATTTTATGTAAGGATGTTAAAGCTGATTTAAAATTGTATTGTCAAAAAAACAATCTCGGTAAAATGGTTTATCGCAAATGGTTCAAAACAATTCCTGTTCGGGAGGAAGCATAATTATGGCAGATCAGATATTTGTAACTGTTCAAGGTGTTGATAAAGTCGGAATCGTAGCAAAAGTTACAGCGATACTTGCTCAATACGAAGTGAACATTGAAGATATTAAACAAACTCTTATGCAGGGACATTTTGTTATGTTTATGCTTTGCAATATAGAAGAATCAGAGCATTCGTTTAAAGAAATAAAAGAAGCAATCACTAATGTTGGTGCTGAAATGGGGATGGAAATCTGGGTGCAGAAAAAAGAAATATTTGACAACATGCACAAGATTTAGTCTTGATTTACAGTTGTGCGCATATATCTTGATAGGTTGTTAAAACTCTTAATATACGTAAAGTATTATTATCTGTTATCCTGTAAACAATTAAATAATTCTTTTTCAATACAAAAAACTTCACATCTAAATATGTGAAATCCTTTCTTGTAATTCCGAGATTTGGATGAATGCATAAAGTGGAAAAGGCTTTATAAAATAACTTTGCAAATTTTATCGCAGATTTCGGGTTATCTTTTGCAATAAAATCTGTAATTGTTTCAATGTCCGTGTATGCACATTTTGTTATTTCCAGTTGTAATTTATTCATATTTTTTAATTAATTGCTGCATAGCAATATCACCGTCTAAAATGACTGTATCATTCCAACCATCTTCAATATCTTTATTTAACTTAGCAATTCTTTCTGAAGGCACATTTTCTCTTGAAGCAAGCAATCTAAGAGCTTCACGAATAACTTCGCTAACTGAATTATATAATCCTGATGCAACTTTATCTTGTACAAATTTTTCTAATGTAGGTGTTAGTGATATATTCATAAGTACCTCCAAAATAACAATTTATATACTAATTATAACAAAGTTTGTTATAATTTTCAATAGTCATACACTTGCTTTTTTTGTTTGATGATAATATAATTACGCGTAAAGGATAAAAGAAAGAGTAATGAACGTCTCGGAAACGGACACTATTGTCGTCAATTTGATTATTGTATTTTTATTATTGCTTGTTAACGCATTTTTTGTTCTGGCAGAATTTGCTATCGTCAGAGCAAGAAAAACTAAGATTGAACAGCTTACCAAAGATGGCAATGTTGATGCAAAGCTCACCCTTAAAGCGCTTGATGATGTAAATTTTTTCATCGCAGCTGTTCAGGTGGGGGTAACTATTGCAAGTATCGGTATAGGTTGGTTTGGTTCTCCTACCGTTGAAAAAATCCTTGCGCCTATTCTTGTTAATTTCCCATCTGCAAGCGGGTATATTGCAAATACAATTACTGCTGTGATTGCTTTTATTGTAATCACTTATATGCACGTATTGATTGGTGAACAGGTCCCAAAATGTATTGCGCTTCAATATCCGGAGAAAATATCATTGTATGTCGCAAAACCAATGAATGCATTTATGGCAATTTCAAAACCGTTTGTTTGGTTGTTAAATCACTCTTGTAACGGAATGTTGAAAGCATTTAATATTCCGATAAATTCTTCTTTAAAAACGGTTCACACAATCGAAGATTTAGATTTACTTGTGGATACAAGCTTTGATGAGGGTGTTTTAAATGAGACCGAAAAAGATATGTTTCATAACGTTTTTCAGTTTTCTGATTTAACCGCTCACGAAGTAATGACTCCGCGTACTGATATGGTTTGTGTGCAAAAAGATATGCCGTTGGAAGAATTAAACAAACTCGCTTCTGAAAATCAGTATACGCGTTATCCTGTTTATGACGAAGATATTGACCATATTACTGGGCTTGTACACGTAAAAGATTTGTTCCAGCTTTCATTGAGTGGGGAAATTTGCCCAATAGAAAAAATACAAAGAAAAATTGAACTCGTTCCTGAAACTATTACATTAGATAATCTTGTAAAAATGTTCAAAAGAACAAGAAGTCAGATGGCTGTTGTTGTCGACGAATTCGGAGGAACATCAGGTATTATTACTCTGGAAGATGCTTTGGAAGAAATATTCGGCGATGTTCAGGATGAATTTGATATTGATGAAGAAATTGATATAAAAGAAGTAAAACCTAATCATTATTTTGTAAACGGAATGATGAGACTTGATGAATTAGAAAATCATTTTGATTTACCGGAAAAATCATTGCAAGTTGAGGATGTCGATACTATTGCGGGGTTGGTTACCAAAGAGCTTGGACGTATTGCAAAGGTAGGAGACAGTATTCAATATAAAAATTTCCGTATTACTGTAAAAGAAATTGACGGTGCCAGAATTACAAAATTATTCTTGATTTATGAACCGGTTGAAACAGAAGTTGAATAAATTTCATTTAAACGTCGGGTTTACTTTTTAATAAATACCATTATTATATTTGTATGAAAAAGTTTTGGATATTAATCATTATAACTGTTTTTTGTGCAATACCGGCTTTTGCAGATGATATGGATTTTTCATCAGTTGGTGATTTGTGGAATATTGAGCATCCTAATCTTGATAAAGAAGCAGAAGCGGTATCTGATGAAGATTTTGAAAAAGCTCTTGAAGAAAAAGATGCAAAAGTAAATAAATGGAAGCACAGAGTTGAACGGTGGAAGCAGCCGAAAGGCGAGGCTTTTAGTCAAGGAAATGAAACCGAACAAATAGAAAAAGAAACAGGTGGTAAAGAAGAATCTTTGCCGGTTGTTTGTGTTCCTGCAGATTTGCAAGTTGGTGATTGGATTTTACCTGTCGGACATTATCAAGTTAAAGGTGAATATGAAAATGACAAACCGGTTTTGAAGCTTTATCAAGCGCATTATTTGATGGCAAAAATTCCTGTGACTGAAACTAATCAAGATTTTGGTGAAGATGAAATCTTGTTTGCAAAATTAATTCCGCAAGAAAACGGTACTGTAAAAATTATTTACGGTTCTTTGGATTTCAATGCATATACTTTTGTTAATACTGTGCAAAATTCAGAATATTAAAAAGGTTTGGTCTGATTTAATTTAAATCTCAATTCTTTAAATCTTGCAATATCTTCTTGAGTTTTGCCTGAATCTCTAAATACGGCTTGAGTGGTAGGATGCACCATTAGTACATAATCCATGTGGATTTCAAGGAAATTATATCTTCTTGGAGATTGATTTCCCGTGCGAGGGTAAATTTCAGCATTTGTTACGGCTAAAAATCTTCTTTCTTTGTCATTTAACAGGTCGGTAAGTTCTCTATTAGTGTTGGTATATTTTGAAACATGCACAACTCCTTTAATATCGTGGTCTGCTGTCAAAATAGTAACTTCTATAGGTACTGTATCATTATTTTTTGCCATTTAAATTCCCTCTTAATTATGTATAAGTATATTATATTTTTTATTGCTTGTCTATTATGTTAAAAGTTTTAAACACGGCCGCCGTGAACTTCGTGGACATCCACTATTGAAACGAAAGCTTTCGGGTCCATTTCTTTTACAATATCGAGCATTTTAGGCATTTCAAGTCTTGATAAAACACAATATATCAAATTCTTCTCCATTCCGGTATAACCGCCAATACCCTGCAAATATGTTACACTTATGTCTAATTTTTCAATTAACGCTTCTCCGATTGCTTCTGAGTTATCGCTGATAATTCTTACAGATTTTGAACTGTTGAAACCCTCCATTACGCTGTCAATGACTTTTGATACGATAAAGTACGTCATAACTGAATACATTGCGCTTTCCCAACCGAAAACAAGTCCTGCCGCAGCGTAAATAAATACATTTATTATAAGAATAAATTCTCCTACGGAAAATCCGAATTTTCTTGAAACAATTAATGAAAGCATTTCAGTTCCGTCAAGCGAGGCTTCATTTTTCAAAATTGTTCCCACACCGACACCCAGAATTATACCTCCAAAAACTGTTGCCAAAAGTAAATCTCCGGTGATTTTATAAGAGTGGAAAAAATTCACGGACAGAGCCAGAATAATATTTGCATATCCTGTCATGATGACAAATTTTGTCCCCATTTTCTTCCATGCTAAAAGTACGAAAGGCAAATTTAAAAGAACAATTAAAAGTCCTAAGTTTATACTCGCAATATGGCTGCCAATCATTGAAATACCAATTACACCGCCATCAATAATATTGTTCGGAGCTAAAAATGTTGCCAATCCAAAACCTGTGATTATTGCACCAAACGTAATAAACAATATACTCTTTATTATTTTAAAAACCTTGTCACTCAATTTATTTCTCTTTCTTTTTCAGGGTAATTAATTTTTCAAGGTTGAAGAATGAATTTTTTTCTTCATTTTCAGTTTCTTTATATCCTAAAATACCTTCTAAATCTGCTTTTAAGGTCGGAATATCGTCATATTTTTTCAATGTTCCGTCTAAAGCAACAGAAACATCTCCTGTTTCTTCCGAAACTACAAGGCACGCAGCATCACTTGTTTCGGTCATTCCGATTGCTGCTCTATGTCGTGTGCCGTACTTCCAGCTTAGTTTGGGGTCATCTGTCAAAGGAAGCAAAACCCCTGCTGATATTATTTTACTGCCGCTTATTACAACTGCACCGTCATGGAGAGGTGTATTTACGTGAAAAATTGTTAACAACAATTCTGTAGAAACATCCGCGTTCAAAATTGTTCCGACATCATGAAAAGTATTACTTAAATCGTTCTGAAATACAATCAAAGCTCCGGTATGAGATTTTGAAAGATATTTCACTGCTTCAAGAATTTCTTTTATAACATCTATAGATTTGTTTTCTTCCTGTTTTTTGTCGTTTTCAAAAAATCTTTTAAAAAAGTCTAATTGCCCGAGATAACCGAGAAATCTTCGCAATTCCGGTTGAAAAATTACAATCAAACTTAAAGCTACAAATAAGACTATAGAACGTAAAAAAACTCCAAGTATTTGTAAATCTAATGCAATTAATACTTCACTTATAATCCACAAAAATACAAGAACAAATGCACCTTTTACGAATTTTTCGGAATGCGTATTTTTAATAAAATTTTTATAAAATACCGCTAAAACTACAATGATAAGAAATACTTCAAAGATATTTTTCCAGCCGAATGTATCCTGAATATACAAATGCCAGTTCGCAAGTAAACTTTGAAAAGTAAATAAAATGTTATCCATCATTTTTTCAGCCTTTCAGGAATTATGTCATGTGCAATTATATCTTCTAAAGTCTCACGTTGAATGATAATTTCGGATTGCCCGTTATTAACCAGAACCATTGCAGGCTTCTGAACTCTGTTATAATTTGAAGCCATTGAATAATTATATGCTCCGGTATTATATACGCAGATAATATCTCCCTCATCCAACATTGGCAAGTCAATGGAATTAATTAAAATATCCCCTGACTCGCAAAATCTTCCTGCAATTGTAACCGTTTCTGATTCGTTAGTATCTTTTTTATTTGCGATTTCAGCGTAGTATTCAGCCTGATAAAGGCTCGGACGAGGATTGTCAGCCATTCCTCCATCAATTGAAACATACTTTTTGCCTTTTGGAACTTGTTTTGAACTTCCGATGGTATATAAAGTTACTCCGGAAGTCGAAATAATACTCCTGCCCGGTTCTAAGAACAATTCCGGCGGTTCTATATTGTATCTTTTTATAACATCATTTAGCTTATTTATTATAATTTCACCAATTTCATAAGTTGATGGCGGAGCATCTTTATCGGTATATTTTACTCCAAGCCCGCCTCCGATATTGATTTCGTTAAGTTTAATCCCGAATTTAGCGTCAAGACGTGCGATTTCTTTTGCCATAATTTCAATTTCATCTGGGAAAATACTTGTTTCAAAAATTTGAGAACCAATATGTGCATGAAGTCCGTGCAATTTTAGATTTTTGTATTCGTTTTGAATTAATTCAACTGCTGAATCAATTTGGGTCAAATCAAAACCAAATTTTGAATCTAAATGACCTGTTTGAATGTATTCATGTGTATGGCATTCAATGCCAGGAGTAATTCTAAGAAGGATATCTGCTATTTTATTTTTAGATTGTGCAATTTCATTGAGTAAAGACAATTCAAAGAAATTGTCAACAGAAATTCTGCCTACATTTAAATCAAGCACAAGTTCAAGTTCGTCATAAGATTTATTGTTTCCGTTAAACAAAACTTTTGACATATTGGCACCGGCTTTATATACAGTATAAATTTCTCCGCCGGAAACCGTATCAAATCCTAAACCTTCACTATCTATAATTTTTGCAATTGCGCTTGTGCAAAGAGCTTTCGAAGCGTACATAATGTGGGTTTTAGGATATTTTGAAAAAGCTTGTTTATAATCATTGCATATTGTCCTCAAAGTTGTCTCGTCTATTACGTATAATGGAGTTTCGTATTTATCAGCCAATGAAATTAAATCGCAGCCGCCAATTTCAATATTGCCGAAAGAGTTAACTTTTGTTGTAATTGGTTTTAGGAATTGGTTTGTGCTTTGTTTCATTATTTCTCCTAATATTGAGGACATTTTTATAATAACATATTAAAATCTAAAAATATATACTACTTTTCAAGTATTTAGTAAGAAAAATACTTATCAAAATCAACGTCATCAAAACTGCAAAGAAGCAAAAAAGTTTCATCATCTTCCGGCAATCTTTGAAAGTTATACTGGTTAAATGTCCAGTATTTGGGATTTATACCTTTAACCCTTGCAAGTTCTTTATCTTTAAGAATATTAAGTTTCTTTTTTACAATATCAATAGGCAGATTAACAAGTTTTGCCAGTTCAACCGCTGTAATACCGTCCTCCGATTGGTATTTTTCAGGTGTTAGAAACATCAATTCCAAGCCAACGGCCTTAAGTTCTTTATCTTCGTGTTCTAAAGAGGCATAATATTCCATATTTGCATTTTAAAACAAATCCAAAATCTATAACATCCGCTATTTATAGGAAAAGGGAAAATTATTCTTTATCATTTTTATTTATATCGAATTGATTACCATACATTATCCAGGGTGCAATAAAAATACAGTACAAGAGGTCTTTAAAAATTTTAATTAAACCTTGTTTCAATTAATACTTCTGTTATTACATACGTGTAATGATTTTATCTCACGATACCACTAACATTACATATATGCAACAGGTAGATAAAGAGAATTTGGAAAAACTTGGACAAAAAATCAACGAACTACGTTTGTTAAAAAGTAGTTCGTTAAATCAATTTGTGTTATCTAATGGTTGTACAACAACCGCAACATGGAGCAGAGTTGAAAACGGACTGGTAGATTTGAAATTTTCTACCTTGCTAAAATTCGCCCATGCTTTGGGTGTTACTGTTGATGAATTGTTAAAAGGAATAAATTTCGATTATAATTTTTCAGATGAATAATTTATTCTTCTTCATCGTCTTCATCTGTTTTAATTTTATCAACAACCATTTTAGCCATTTCTTTTGCAATTTCTTTTTGCGTATCAGGCGGACAGTTTTGAAGCATATTCATAGCTGTTCTTAAAGTTGTATCAATATCATACCATCTGCCACGTCTGTTATCATCCAGTCCTGAGCCTACGGCATTAATAATATCGTCAACCGCTTCAAATTTTTCGTCTTCTATATTGTGTTCAATAATTATTTTGATTAAATTTAAAGCTACTCTTATTTGAGTTTGGTCATCTGTTTCTTCCAGAGTTTTTACAGCTTCTGATAAAACAGGATCTTTGTCATACCAGCGTCTTTGTTGATTTGAGTATTCTTCTTTCATCTTCCAATCTCCTTATATTTGTTGGCATTGCAATGCCGGTCTGCTTTATTCTTAACTTTGTTTAAAAGTAACACCTTTGGTACCTTTTGGATACTGCCAGCCAAGACTCTTTCGCTCGCAGGCTATCCGGCATGCACCGCATTCCAGACAATTTTCATAATTAATAATTAATTCCTGTTTCTCCTCATTCCATTCGTAAACTTTTGCAGGACAAATGAATGTACAATTTTTGCTTTGACACAATTTGCACTGCTCTTTATCGGGATTTAGATGAGATTGAGTATCCGGAGAGTATTTTAAGGTGTATAATTTTTTATCTATATTCATACCAAAATACTCCATAAAAGTTTAATTATCGCCCATAAATCTTTAAAAAGTTCAGAAATTTTTCTATCCGTAAAAATTGTTTTTATAAATGTCCAATAGTTTTCCCGTTTTGGAACACTATTTACAGTTGTAAACATTTCAAAGAATGAATTTATTTTCTTTAAATAGTAATTTAAAAAAGCATTTTGACGTTGATGCATTATATCCATCAAGTCTTTGTAAGTTTTCATATCTTTAATTACAAAAGAATTACGAAGTGATTTTTCGTATTGAGATAAGAACTTTTTAGAAAAATTATTATTGTTGATTGCTTCTATTGCAGTTTCTCCTGCAAGTTTTCCGCTAATCATAGCGAGGTTTGTTCCTTCCCAGTGAAGATTATTAACGAGCATTCCGGCATCACCTGCTATCATTACTCCGTTATCGCAAAGCTTCGGAATTCTTTTATAGCCGCCTTCAGGGATGAGATGCGCACTGTATTCTTTCAGCGTTCCTCCATCTATTAACGGTGCGATTGAAGGATGTTTTTTTAATTGCTCTAAAAGTTCAAAAGGGCGATAATTATTTTTTACTAAATCTTCAAGTGTTACACCAAGTCCGATTGTTACGGAATCTTTGTTTGTATATATAAAACCAAGACCTAAAATTCCAAGCATCGGACCGCCGAAAATTTGTCCTATAACTCCCTCATCATCTTTAACATTAAATCTGTTATTTATAACTTCTTTATCAAGTTTTATTACTTCTTTTACACTCAGAGCAACATCTTTTGCTTCAATATCTTTTCTAAGCCCTGTTTGTTTTGCAAGTAAAGAATTAACACCGTCTGCCAGAACTACAATATCGGCATAATATTCTTCTAATTCAGTGCGAACACCGACAACAGAAGTCCCGTTTTTCAAAAGTTCTCTTACAACAGTTTGCTCCACAACGGTTACTCCTGCTTTTTTAGCTTCATCTGCCATCCAGCGGTCAAATTTTGCACGTATTACAGAATAACTGCCGTTTCCTTGTTTTCTGTATGAAATGGTCGTGGAGTCATCTTCTCCCAAAATCATATAATTATGCGCAATGCTGCGGCGTTCTAAAGGAGCTTCTGTTTCAAAATTCGGGAAAAGTTCTTTTGTAGGTTGGGTATAAATAGCACCGCCAAAGACATTTTTACTCCCTGCAAATGTTCCGCGTTCAATAAGAACAACGTCTTTCCCTGCACGTGCAAGTGTAATAGCGCAAGCAATACCCGCAGGTCCTGCACCAACAACTATAACATCCGTTTTGTTGTCTTTTTTTAGCATTAAGCTCCCCTTGTGGAATTATTATACTATATAAAGTTGAATAAGTGAATAGGTGACTAAGTGAATAAGTTTATTTCAGGTTTTTACTTTAAGTCAACAGTGTACAACAATGGCATTAATAAATGCTTTGTAACGAACTTAATCACTTAATCACTTATTTACTTATTTGCTTTATTGTAAATTTCCGTAAAGTTTTAGCAAAAAAAACTTGCTTTCGTTTTTTAGATGACAGAGAATAGAAAAAATGGATTAAGAAAATGTTAGTGGATAGTGTAAATAAATTCCGAATAGATAAACAACGATTGAAAGAGGGGTATTTATCCCCGAAAAACGGAATTCATGTCACTAATTGGAATTCCTATCCGCAAAATAATTATCGAGATATTGAGAGACCTTTAAAAACTTCAAATTTGAGTTTTAAAGGTCTTTCTTTTAATATGTATAAAAAAGTCGGTACATACAGCAAAAAAGAATTTTTAGAATTTTCTAAAAAGCATCTGTACGGACTCGGAGATGATTTATTAAAAGATATCGAAAGCCGTTCCGATTGGGCGGGAAAACTTATTTCCGTTGATGGTGATGTTATTACAATCAACAAAAAAACAATACCTCATCTGGCATGGGATGGAATTATTTATCCGTTTACGGTTTTACCGGGCGATATGTTAAACGGTTTTGTCGGACTTTTAGGAAAAGTTCCGGGACTTAAAAATTGGTCTAAGAAAGTATTATCGGCAGAATTCTTTAAAAATATCAGACAACGTTCAAAAATTGATAAAAAAATCAATTCCTTGTCAGGCATGATAACTTATAGGCAGGATAAAATCGCTGATGCCGTAAAAAAATATACAAAATCTCATAACGGTATTGAACCTGTAGGAGAAGAATTAGAGAAAATTATCAAAAATATTGATGATAACATGCGCGAAAGCGTTTTCCAAACTTCTTCCAAAATGTTTGACTATAAAACAGGGAATTACGATACAAAACACGAAAGAGCTTTAAACAGATTAGTTTCAGGTTTACCGCCTGCAATTTTCCTTGCTAATGACGCTTATAACTTATCACGTATGATGGATGATGATCCGAAGGAAGCTGAAAAAGAACGTAAAATAAGGTTTAAACAAGAAACAAGCCGTATTTTAACGAGCGGATATTTGACATTGATAACTATGGGCGCGTTCCAAAAATTCATCAACAGTTCAAAAGTCGGAATTATGCTTATGACAGGTACAACCGTTCTTGTTACTGAAATGTTCTCACGTTTGTCAAACGGAAAACATATCACAAGATTAACTCCGGAAGAAGCAAGAAAAGAAAATGAAAAAAATCACGCACCTGAAGCCGCTATAAAACCTGCAACTTTCGGCGCAAATACTCAAGTCCAATCTACCGGCAGAGAAAATAAAGAAAATCAAAAACCGTTATTGTCATTTGATACTTTGATGAAAGCTTCTGCGGTTGTACTTGGTATCGGTTATGGTATTAAAGGATTTAAACACATTCCTGCAATTAAAAATGCAGCTGTTAATTATTTTAAAAATATGAGTGCCGAAAAGCTTAACAAATTAGGTGTTGATTTAGAAAAATTAAAGCCTGAAAATGCTGTTAAAACTTTTGAAAACAAAGTAATCTACAGACCATTTACACAATTGTATAAAAATCTTACGAACGAAAAATATATAATTGATTCCGATAAGTTTAACAAAACAATAAAAGTTCTGCGAGAAAGCGGTTATGTAGAGTATGCAGATGAGTATGAACGCGTAGGTAAAACCGCACTAAAAGAAATCAACGGTAAGCGAGTTCTTGATTTAGGCATAAAAGACAAAAAAATTAAACCGCTTGTAAATTTTGTGATTGCGCCGTTCAAATTTATGTGGAATACAGTAACGCTTCCATACTGGATGATTGATGAAAAAATCGGCAATTTATTTAGAAAAGCAAAACCTAAATCTCCTGCAAAAGAAATTGATGCCTTAGCAAAAAGTTTTGGGAAAATAAGCGAGAAAACTCAAGAGCTTGCATCCGGAAAAATCACTGAAAAGCAATTTGAAGATTTTATCAGAATAAACATGACAAATGCATTTAACAAAGACTCAATGTCCAGTGTTTCTAATGCAGAATTGTCCAACCTTGCAAAAACAGCAGCATCAATTGCTACAATCTGGTTCTTGATGACAGATAACTATAATATGGTTATGCTCAAATCTAACGGCAACGACAAAGACGGTGCAAATACCAAATTCAAAGAAAGATTTGTTCAAGAAGGCTCGAGATTGTTCTACCAAACATTATTGATTGATTTATTCAATTCAACATTTAGAAATCAATACAATGCAGCCTTGTGGGGTATGAGCTGGGTAACATTTGTTGATACGACATTAGGAGAAATTTTGACAAGAAGTTCTGTCGGCACCCCGATAAAAGCTCATACGCGTGATGAATTGATTGCAATAGAGGATAAACAAAATAAAGCGAAAGGCTTCTTGAAAGGTTATTACAATTTCATGCGCCGCTTGACAGGCAAACGTTCTATCAAAACTTACGAAGTTAAAAGAAAAGATGCTCCTGAACAGGCACAAACTGTAATGGCAAAAACAAATTCACAACTTGTTGATAAAGATAAATTTATTTCTTGATTTTAAAATTCTTCACTTTATCAATTATTGAACTAAAGAAATTTTTAATACCATCAAGTTTTGGTATTTTAATTTTATCTTTTAATTTAGCAAAATCAAATTTGCCGCCTTTGGCAAATATCTTGGGCATTTTAATCCCTTTACCTCTAGCAATTGCAATTCCGAGTCCTGCAAGTCCTGATACAAGCAATCCGCCAAATAGCCATTTCTTCCAACGAGGATTTTGTACGAGTTTATCATCTTTTGAGAATTCATCAAATTGAGGTACATCTTTGAGTTTTACTCCGGGCGGAAGTAAATCCGGTTCAAGCGGTAATCTTTCAAACTGCGGATGTCCCATATATCTGGGTTTTTGATCAAGTATAAAAGCCGGAGCATCAAAGTCAATAACTCCGCCTGCTGCCAAACCGTCTAAAGCACCTATCCAATTTGATGACATAATAATATTCCTTTATTTTCCCTTATATTTATATAAAGTATTTTGTAATCAAAAAATTGCGCGTGGATTATAATTTTTCAATAAAATATATGTTGTGTAAATTCTACTCTGGACTTTAGTTGGAAAATAGTTTATAATATCCATAAAAGAGGATAATTATTTTTATGAAAAAACGTTTTGGATTCACGCTTGCGGAAGTATTGGTTACTCTTGGTCTTTTAGGTGTTTTGAGTGCTATGACTATTCCGACTCTTACATATAATTATAGAAGTAAACTCCTTGAAACGCAATTTAAAAATACATATAGCGATTTGAAAGAAATCGGATCTTTTTTAAACAACGAGTACGGAGATGTTGGGGAGCATGCTGCCACTATAGGTGTTGCTAACTGGGCTAAAGAAATAATTTCACATCTTTCGGGCGGAAGGCCGTATAAGGAAAATGCTAATTCCGATCCCGGTGAAAATAATATACAAACAGCTATCTGGAATATGTATAGTAATGCTACAAGTAAGGGTTTGTATAGTTTTCGTGGATTTAAATCGGGGAAAACAAGTATATTTTGTGACAATGGCGGTATCTGGACAGATTCCAAAGGAAGGATTTGGACTTTTAACGCTGAATCAAAAATTATTTGTGTTGATATAAACGGTTTAGCATCCCCAAATACGTACAATATTGATATTTTTGCTTTTATACCAATGAGTGCTTCTCAAGTAGCTCAATGGGTGTACGAAGAAGATGCTTCCGAAAGCAGTCAGTATACCGGTCAAATAGTTGTTTGTGATGCAGAATCTTTGAGAGTTAATAACAATAGTAATGCCAAAGAGTGCAGTGAAGGTCCGAATAAACCTAACGGAGATCCTCTTAATCAGGCTGTAACCTGTGCTCTTGATTTATGTCCGTTTAATTTTCCTCTGACAAATATATCTCCGCGTTATTCTGAACAAAGTGGCGAGACCTCAACAACTGTTTATAGTAAAAATCGTTTGGGCAAAGCATTAAATGAACACAGTGACTATTGGAAAGATTATATTCAATATAAATAAAAAAAACAGGCTTTAAGCCTGTTTTTTTACATCTTTAATAATACTTTTAAAACATCTTTTTCTTTATTTTTCTCAAAAGCTTCAATTGCTTTGTCAATTGGATAAACTTCTGAAATTAAAGGTGTCAGATCGATTTTACCTCTTTCAAGCATTCTTAATGCCGGCGGGAATTGTCCGCAGCGTGACCCTTGAACCCTGATTTCGTCAATTACAATCGGTGCTAAATTAAATTCTTTAGAAGCTGCAACGGTGCTTTTTAAGACTAAAGTTCCGCGAGGTTTTGTCAATGCTAATGAGGTCTCAAAACCAGAAACAGAGCCTGTTGCTTCTACTACAACGTCATATATTTTTTCAATAGCAAAATTTGATAATAATTCTGTTTTAACCCCTTGAGCTTTTGCAATATCAAGTTTATTTTGATGTTTCCCGACAAGTGTGACATCCAAATTCTGGGCATTTAAGGCTAAAGCTGTGATTAAACCGAGTTTTCCATCGCCAAGTACAATGACTTTGTCCATAGGTTTGATATGAAGTTGTTCATTTATTTCAAGCGCCGCTGCTAAAGGTTCAACAAATACAACCTGCTCATCAGCTACGTTTTCAGGCACCTCAAACAAAACCTCAACAGGCATTGTAAAATATTGAGCAAACACTCCGTCTTTGCGCCAGATGCCTAATGTGTGGCGTTCTGGGCAGTGGCGATAATTCTTTTTAGCGCACCACTCGCAATCAGCTTCTTTACAGCCGTAAGATATTTCAGGTACAACTCGTTTCCCGACAAGGGACTGATCTGGTCCATTAACTTCTTCAACAACCCCGACCGCTTCATGCCCGAGAATTCCGACATAACCCATATAACCTTTAGTTATTTCATAATCTGTGTTGCAAATTCCTGCAAGTGTAACCCGCACAAGAGCTTCTCCCTCTTTTGGAACAGGTTTTTCGTAATCATTTACAAGTTTTAATTCCTTATCAAATACTACTGCTTTCATTTTCCTAACATTCTCCATTTATCTTGTGTTTCATCTAAAATTTTTTCTGCCGGTTCTCCGAGTAAAATTCTTTGTACGGCGGTATTTACGAGATTATTTATTTCTTTTTGATTTTTTTCTGTTTTAAAAGCCGGTGTAACATTATTCAATTGCTTTGCGCTTATAACACGAGCTTTTGCCATCAAATCTTTTTCGTCATAGTGCGTATAAAAATCATTCTGAAGTGTCTTTTTGTTTGTTGCAATTACATTGGTTAATTTTGCCAGTTCAAGTTGATTTTTGTCATTTGTTAAAAACAGTGCAAATTTTAACGCTTCTTGCTTGTGGCGAGCGCGAAGCGGTATAACAAAGTTCATCAAGGAAAAATCATTCTGTTTTAAACTTCCAGTTAATTGAGGTGCTGTATCTGTAACGGCATAAATCGATGGGGCATTTTCTTTAATCATATTCAAAAAATTTGCGCCTGCGCCTATAAGAGCGATATTTCCGGACATATATTTTTCAAGTGCTTCTTGCAGAGTCATAGTCACAGTCTCTTTGGGTATCAGGTTTTGTGCGTAAAGATTTTGGAACATATTAAAAATTTCACTGCAATTACTTAATGATGAGCTGCAGCCGTATTTGTTCAAAATTTTCAGCATTGTATCGTTTTCAGTAATGTTTGGAAGAAATATATACGCGCCTGTTTTATTTTTCATTTGTCCGGCATTTTGGTAAACTTGTTCATAAGTTTTTGGTACATTTAGTCCTGCTTTTTGGAATAACTCTTTGTTATAAATGGTAATTGCGCTTGTTGCATACCATGGAATAGAATAGATTTTGTCATCAACTTTTAAAGTATTCAAGATTTCAGGATTAAATTGAGTTAAATCTTCTTGTGAAATTTCTTGCAAAGCGCCTTTATGAGCAAGAGTTGCGGAAAAATCAGGGTTTAAATTAACCAGATCCGGTGGATTATCGCTCAAAACAGAAGCTAGAGTGCGCTTTTCTCCCTCAGAAAACGGCACATCAACCCATTTGATTTTTATATTCGGGTTTTGAGCTTCAAACTCTGTGATTACGTTATTAATATATGAAGAAAAATCACTCATTTGCAAAGTCCAAAATACAACTTCTTCGCTTTTTTCATTTCTGTTAAACAGAAAAAATTCACCGCAAATAATCAAGATTACAGCTAAAATCACAAATATTTTCTTCATAAGATAATTATATCACTGATATAAAAAAATAATAAGCATAAATTAACCCCCTGATTTATTCAGGGGGTTATAAATCTTTTACGGTCTTAACTTGAGAATTGTTTAAATACTTGAGTGCCTTCTTGAATTAGGTTTTGTACAGAATTCATTTCTTGATTTAATGCCGCGATTTCAGCATCAAGTTTTTTGGATTTTACATCTATAGCGTTTTCTTTGGATGTAATTTCTGCTTTTTTACGCGTATAATCTGCCTCTGCTCTTGCGATGGCATCTTTATCGACAACTTCTACAAGATAATCCAGATTTAAATAATTTGTCTGATAGAAATATCCGTCATCGTGTAATGCGCTTAGTGTATATCTGCCATTTTGAATAGCTGCCGCTAAGTTTTCGTCATTACTGATAGTGTCATCTTCTCTCCAACCGTGAGCGCAGATATTGTTATATAGTTCATCATAGAAATCGGCTATCTTTGCTTCTGTTGTCAAAACTTCGTCTGTAGATTGTCCATAGAAAATGTAACCGTAATTTTCAGTAACATATTCAGATAAATCAACAGTTTTGCCTACATTGAAATTGCCTGTATCTCCGCCGGCAGCAGATAATGTATAATTTCCGAAATATGTTAAAAATGCAGACATTATATTTGACAGGCTTACTGCGGTATATAAGCCATCTTCATCCTGACCGACACGGTTGTTTTTAATAGCATTTTGGTATGCACTGTTTTTACTTAAGTTGTCTGCATTTGTATCTTTACCAAGTTGAATTGTATTAGCAGGTCTCAAATATACGTTTTGTATCATTTTGAATGCGTAGTCCAAAGCTTCGTCAGAGGCACTATCTATATTCAAACCTGTGGAATGCGTTGAATCTCCGTAGCCAAATGCCTCAAATACTGGTCTGAGAACCCCCATAACTGCATTTACGAAATCAGTATTTGAAACGGTATTTGTTGTGTCGTCTTTATTATCTTTGCTTTTAACCATTAAAATAATATTGTCAGAGATTAAATCTGCTACAGTCATGTTATTAATAGTATTACTGCTATTTATAGCAGAACCGTTTTTGACTAATGAATAATTGCCTTTTGTTGTTGTTATTGAAGATCCGGTTTGAATTTTATTTGTAATATCTCCCCAATTAATTACTGTTGTACCCATGTCGCTGACCATCAAGTCTTGAATATTCATACCGTCAACTTCGTTTTTATTCAAAACAGGTCCGCCAACACCCGCACTCGGGTTGTATTTGATATAATTATCATCTGAACTATCATAATCATTAACAGTAATCAATTTAGCTGTTTCAGCAGTTATAATACCTGATTCAATCAATGCATTGATAAATTTGTCTCTGCCCTCTTGAGTCGCAGCACCGCCACTCATTGAAATCCCCGCAGCCTTTGCAGCATCTCTGTATTCGTTTGTTAATACAATCGCGCCGGTTGTTGTTGTAACTATATAAGGGTTGTAATCATTCAATGCAGACGGGCTCATCAAAAGACCGTAAGTAACATTATAGTCACCTTCAACAACATCACTCTGCCATACCAGTTTAGTCGCATTCAATGCATTAAAATAATCATTGGAAATCTGCGACAGTTGATTTGACAAAGCAAGTTTTTCTTCAGCAAGCTCTGTTGACTTAAATTCACAGTTCGCTTTTCTTGATGTCAAACCTAAAAATCTGGCTTGTGATGCTGCGAGTCCCATTTTGTCCTTTCGATTGTAATCCTGTACTTAATCGTATAGTCGGCATTTGCATGGGAAAACTTGAATAATTTAAAGAGGGTCTGTAACATTTGTTAACATGATGCGCTGGTTTATTTTCTACCTTATAATCAAACAATCGTAAATTTTGTCTATCTTGTCTTTAATTTCTGCAAATTGAGATTTCAAATCCTCATAACTGTTGCGGGTTACAAACCTGTTTTCTATATCGTTCAAAATTTCGCGATGTTTTTTCTCCAGTTGTTCAGGGGTAACTACGATTTTCTGTTGTATTAAAAATACAAGCACAACAATAATAACAGGTGAATAATTTATAAAATTTTCCATATTTTCTCCTTTGTGGTGTTGGGCTGAAAGCCCAACTTACGGGTTGAGTGAGTAAATTGAGTAAAGTGAATAAGGTAATAAGTGAATAGGTGATTAAGTTCGTTACATAGTATTTATTAATGTCATTTGAGTACTTTGCTGACATAAAATAAAAAACAGATATGAACTTATTCACTTATTCACTTAGTCACTCAAAAACATATACGTACTCCACTCACCTCACTCACTATACTCACTTCACTCTCTTTACAAAACTATCGGCCAATAGAAATCTACAAGATAGCTGGCTGCATCAAACGGATGCGATAAAAATTTTAACTCTTTTGACTGCTTTATTTGTGTATAAGTCGGAACATCAATTCGTGATGAGCCTTCAACATAACGCAAGTTATAAATATTATACAAAAGCTTTTCACACTTAGGCGAAACATATAAAGAAACTTCTCCATTTGCATTCCGAACTTTAGCGTTAAATGATGCAACGCGGTTTTTAATCGGAGGGTTAAATGCTTTTATTTTAATATCAACATCATAGCCGTAAGATGCCATTTTGCGTTTTATAATTACATAATTAGTGTATTCGCTTGTGCAGCTGCGGTTGTCTCCTGAGGCATCTCCGTTGATAATAATTTTTCCTTTGTGTTCAGGGTACCTGCGATAGAATTCATCACAAGTTTTTGCTGTTGTGGTATTTTCAAGAACAATTTCATCAAAATAAAAAACTTTATCTTCTGTTTTGTGCGCCAGAACCCAAGCCATCGGGTCAACGTTAAAATCGCAGCTTATATGGACATCAAAATCAGGCCTGTATTGAATTTCTCGTACATTTTCATCTGTAAAATCTTTAACAACAAGGTTTTGAGAATAGTTTCCGGTTTGTCCGAGTACGAAAGTATTATAATATTGCTCATCATAAAGTTGTTTTAATTCGTCACAAAATCCTTTTGGTAGATAAATATTTTGTGTAGTCGGCGCACAAATTAAGCGATAATTTGGCGGCGGATTATCAAAGAATGTTTTGTAAACCCAGCCTCGTTGAAGTTCAGGATTTGTATGCCCGAAAATCCGATAAGTAAAATTCTTCCAACATTTACGCGGCTGTTGGCGCATTCTGGCTAACAGCATTTTGAAAGTATCATAAGGAATGTCTGACATTTCCTCGATTTCTACAAAACCGAGATTTAAAGATTTTAATTTATCAGGTTCATCAAAGTGTCTGAAAAGAATTTCAGACCCGTTGCGGAAAGTTAATTTCTGTTCTGCAGATGACCATTTGAAATCAATTCCTTGAATAAATCCCATATTTTCCAAGTGTTCAAAATAAGTTTGCAGGGTTGTATCGCGAACAAGCGTGTATGTTTGCGCACCAACAAGCCCGCGAATTCCCGGAAATTTTATTGCAAGTAAAATCCCGAGTAAGGCTCCTGCAAAAGTTTTGCCGGAGCCGTACCCACCCTGATATACCGCGACGTCAAGGGAATATTTATGCGGAATTTCTAAAAATTTCCGCTGTGCATCTAATAAATTATATTTCAT
>CADBQQ010000021.1 GCA_902796825.1 uncultured bacterium | reverse complement strand
TACGCCTTTTCGGTTCTCGACTATATAAAAATCCATGTAATAAAAAAGACCCAAAAGGGTCTTTTTTATGGTGCCGGTGGTCGGGGTCGAACCGACACGAGGTTTGATCCTCACCAGATTTTGAGTCTGGCACGTCTACCAATTCCATCACACCGGCAAAACGTATTCGCTATTTAATATTAACAAAAAAATATTATTTTTCAAGAACTTTTTTAAATTATATATATTCTTATGAATTATCCCCGCGCCTGATATAAAAATACATCAAACGTAAGATAAAAATTATATGAAAAAATTTATATATCTTTTAATTACAATCTTAATCTTCGCACAAAGCTCTCCTGCAACAACCTTCACAGGAGAAGTTACAAAAGTAGGGCAAAATGAAAGCAATCGCGTTGTTGATTCAAACACAAAACAAGGTGTCGAATTCGCAAAAGTAAGTATACCGCAGAAAAATTTCCGCACTTACACCGATGCCAACGGAAATTTTGAACTCCCGCGCATACAAATAGATAAACCAACCATATTAAATGTTGAAAAAGAAGGCTACCGCCCGTTTTCACTCACTGTAAACAAAGGCACTGATATTGCCTCCGAACCTATGAAAATTGAAATAGCTAAAAATGAGCCGATGGACATAGCTCTCGACACCGAAATTCTTCATCTCGGAGATGACAGCTTTGCCAGAACCTCCGCCAATGCTTCTGATTTTAAATTAAAATCAATCGGCCCTTACTACTCTAAAGATTTTATTATGACAGATAACGCTAAAAAGTGCACAAATTATCTTGTCATTGGCTCGGTTTGCGGTCTTGATACTAAACTTGCTAAAAGTCTGGGGCAAAACCGAATAAAAACCGGAGCTTACTCAACTCCTGCCGAAATTTATTTTAACGGCAAAAAAATAGGAGAATTAAACGTTAATGGAGACAACGAACGCGTCAAAATTCCAAGCACCTTAATAAAAGCAAATCTACCAAACCAACTGACAATAAAAACCGGTCAAAATGTTATGGCTCGTGACCACATTGATTATGATGACATTGAAATCATGAATTTATCAATTTTAAGTGAATAATAAATAAGGCGAAGCCGACAGGCTTCGCCTTATTAAAGCATCATCATAAAATCCTTATCTTTTTAAGAAATCCGGAATTTCGATATTTGTAAAACTTCTGTTTGAATTATCCAATACAGATTTTGTCTGATTATTAAAAGCACCTGAGAAGAAATCTGCAGCATTCAAACTTGAACCATCACTTGCACTCACTCCAAACGGGGAAGCACTTGCTGACGAATTAGATTTTAATTCAAAACCTGTTGCAATAACAGTAATTTGAATTTCTCCTTGAATTTTTTCATCCACTGCCGTTCCGATAATAACTGTTGCATCATCAAGAACTGCATCGTGAATGATAGATGCTGCATCACTGATTTCGTGAATACCCATATCAGGTCCACCTGTAATATTAACGATAACTCCGGAAGCACCGTTGATTGATGATTCAAGCAATTGAGAATTAATAGCTTGTTGTGCAGCTTTAACTGCTCTGCCTTCACCTTGCGCCCTGCCGATACCCATCAACGCAGAACCCGAAGCCTGCATAACGGTTTTTACATCTGCAAAGTCAACGTTTATAATACCAGGAACAGTGATTATATCAGAGATACCTTGAACACCTCTTAATAAGACTTCATCAACAATAATAAATGATTCTTGAAGTGAAACTTGTCTATCTACAACTTGCAATAATTTATCATTCGGAATAACAATAACCGCATCCACAAATTCTTTAAGTTTATCCAAACCTGCATTTGCTTGATTTTGTCTTTTCTTACCTTCCCAAGAGAAAGGTTTTGTTACAACTGCGATAGTTAAAATTCCAAGTTCTTTAGCAATTTTTGCAACAATAGGAGCAGCTCCCGTACCTGTTCCGCCGCCCATACCTGCGGTAATAAATACCATATCAGAACCTTCAAGAGCTTTTGTTATTTCTTGTTGTGCCTCTTCTGCGGCTTTTTCACCAACTGAAGGATCTCCGCCGGCACCAAGACCTTGTGTAGAGCTTGAACCTAATTGAATTCTATTTTTAGTTTGACCATTGTATAAAACTTGTAAATCAGTATTCATTAGCCAGAATTCAACACCTGACAAACCTGATTTTATCATTCGATTAACAGCGTTTCCGCCGCCGCCGCCTACACCTACAACTTTAATTTTGGTAGGGTTAGCACCCGAATCGGATGTTCTGTATTCTGATGAAGATTCTCTGCTTGCAAATAAGTCTGAAACAATATTTTCCACGTTATTACCTCTTTATTGTCTTTTCATTACCATAATTATCATAGTGTAATTATAACAATATACTATTTTAAATAGGAAAAAAGTACAAGAATTTTAATATAATTATGAACAAAATTTAAGAAAAAGCAATTTATAATTTTGCAGGAGAAATCCCCCAGTTTAATTTACTGCGCAATACCGTATAAAAATCATTTTCTTTTAATAAAGCAAGCTGTGCATAATTTTGAGATTTTGCGACCGTAAAAGAATTTTCAAACGAGAAAACAAATTGCCCATCCGCACTAACGCAATATGAGCTGTTTGCTCCTGCAAGAACGGAAACTGTATTATCTGCACCAACAACAAGAGGTCTTGCCGAAAATGTATGAGGGCAAATAGGCGTTATAACGATATCTTCAATATTCGGAGCAAGTATTGGACCTCCTGCAGCCATTGAATATGCCGTTGAACCGGTCGGGGTAGATATTATAATTCCGTCAGCAAGATATTCGCAAACAATTTTATCATTAATCTTAACGATAAAAGTTGATAATCTAGAGGTATCTTCACCTTTCACTACAAAATCATTTAATGCCGTATACCCTTGAGCTTGAAGCATAAGACGATTTTCAATTTTATATTCACCATTAAATATTTTATCTAATGCATATTCTAATTCATTGCTATCTGCCTGAGACAAAAAACCAAGCCTACCAAGATTTATACCAAACACAGGGGTTTTATACCGTGCATAAAATCTCGCGGATTTTAAAATTGTACCATCTCCGCCAACAACAAAAACAAAATCATAACCACTTTTAAGATTTTCAATAGACAATACCTCAAATTCAATCTCTCTTTTTCCCAAAAAAGAGTTTAATTTATCTTTAACTTCAAGTGAAGCCGTTACATTCGGATTATAACACAGAGCATATTTCATACGTTCAGTTTATACCAAATAATTAAAAAGTAAAATATAATAATATAATGAGCAAAGGGCATTTTGTTTATATATTATTAACCGAAAAAAATACTCTTTACTGCGGCTATACGGATGACCTAGAAAAACGATATAAAGAACACATTACAGGTAAAGGCGCTAAATATACACGTGCATTTAAACCCGTAAAAATTGTTTACTCAAAAGAATTCCCAACTAAATCAGAGGCATTAAAAGAGGAATATAGAATTAAGCATAAACTTTCAAGAAAACAAAAATTAGAATTAATTTGTAGTTAAACCCTGCAATTTTTCTTCAATTTTATCAAGTTTCTTCTGCTCTTTTTCTATTTTCTTTTTAGTTTTTTCAATATTTTTATTTAAATTGTCTTTCAAATATTGTTCGTAAGCTTCTTCCAGCTCAGGGCCTGTAGTTGAACCTGATAAAGATTGCAATTTTTTATAATTTTTATAATCATATTTATAATCTTCTTCAAGGTCTTTCAATTTATAACTATATTCCTCTTTAATTGATTTTACCAATTCTTTATCCGCATTTATAACCTGTTTTTTTGCAACTTTCGATTGCTGTTTTTGAAATTTTTCTTCCCTTTGAGTTATCTGATAATCTTGAACTCCATCTTTAATAAGCTTATATCCGTTAGAACTTACTGCAACAACTGCCGTTTTATCAAAAGTTATAAGCTGCGGCTGTTCCCCTTTAGTATCAATACTCCAAGCTCCCAGATATATAGGAATCTCACCGGTATAAGCATAAGCCTGAACAGCTACTCTATCAGGCATTTCTTTTAAAAAACCTAAAGGTACAATATCCCAACGATTAGCTTCAAGATTAATTTTCATATATTCCTTCCAGAAATATACAATAGCAGAACGTATGTCGTTTAAATCATATTTCATTTTAGAGTCAAAATCATATATGTATATATCTGTCTGCCAGATGCCATCTTCGCTGCTTCCTAATTTTTCTTTAGCAAGAATTTTTGTGCCATCCACTGAAAAATCAACAGGCGTAAGAGTTCTGAAAGCCGCATAATTATCCGTATTTTTTGCAGTAGAAATTATTGGCTCAGGATTTCGCTTTGATACATTAGCTTTTAGGATTTTTTCCAAACTGCTTCCCTCTTTATCCAATGGAATTTCAAACAAATCGCAATCAACTGTTTTATTATCTCCATAATAATATACAGCCGGATAAACAAGTTTTGTAAAATCAGGTGAAACAACCCCTTGAGCGTTTATCTGTTTCACCTCAAAAAGCCGTTTACCTAGCGAAAGTTCAGGACTTCCTGCCGGCTGATTGTATTTAACAATTGAATATAAAGGTTTCGGAATATATTTAAAATCCGACGGTGTCTCAATTTTTGGAACAGATATTTCGTTCTTGGATTTATCTTTATATTCAGAAGCTTTTTCATACTCATCAACAGTCATATAACCGGATGGATAACGATTTAGTATCTTAGAATTTCTTTCATGCTCAATATCTTTTTTTAAAACTCCGTATTGATATTTAATTTCTTTAGAACGATAATCTGAAGCTTGTGCTAAATTTGCACAAAGAATTAAACAAATAGAGACTAACAACATTTTTTTAATCATATTAAACAAGTCCGTCTTTCATTGCGGTTGCAACAGCCTTTGAACGAGTTTTTACATACAATTTCTGCAAAATATTATGAACATGCGTCTTTGTTGTAGCAATTGTTATAACAAGTTTTTTAGAAATTTGCGGATTTTTCAAACCCTCGACAAGCAGAGCAAGAACTTCCATTTCACGCTCAGTCAAGCCGTATAAATTTTTACCCTTCTGGTAATTAATTTCACCTGTTTTTTGTTCGGTTTGACTGTTTTTACGAATATTAGAAAGAACAACTCTCGCAATAGCAGGATCAAGCCAACCGACACCTTCGCTCACAGCCTTAATCGCTGCAAGAGTTTGCTCGGATGTCGCACCTTTTGTAATATAACCGTCTGCACCAGCAGCAAAAGAATCAAGAATATCGTCTTCATTATCTCTTGAAGTATTCATTAAAACTTTAATATCCGGATTTTCGTTTTTAATCTTTCTTGTAGCTTCTATACCGTCAATAGTCGGCAAACCTATATCCATAATAACTAAATCCGGTCTTAGAGTTAAAGCCTGCTCAACCCCCTCCGGTCCGTCCGCAGAAGCCCCCAGTAATTCAATATTCTCGTTTTTTGATAACGCAAAAGACAAACCCATTCTTGTCATATCGTGATCTTCTACTATAGTTACTTTTATTTTCTTACTCATAATACCCTGCCTTACACCCTCGAAAGCGCACCAACATTAGCCAGTACAAATGAAAATTCACTACCTTTGTTCATTTTACTCTCAACCCAAATTTTACCTCCATGAGCCTCAACAATTTGTCTTGAAAGATAAAGCCCCAAGCCTGTTCCGGTAGAACGCTTTTTACTCGTTCCTTGAGAAAACCGTTTAAATAAATGCGGTATATCCTCTTTTGGAATACCATTCCCACTATCTACTACTGAAAATATAAAATCACCATTTTGGAATTTTGTATAAATATCAATTCTGCCGTCTTTATTGGTATAATTAACGGCATTCCCGCACAAATTCATAATTACACGTTTGATTTCAGCTCTATCAGCATCAATTAAAAGTTCTTCATTTAAGTCAGAATTAATTTTAAATTCTATGTTTTTCTTTTGAGCCAACGGTTCTAGCTCATCATAACACTGTTTAACAAGATCATTAATATTAAACACCGTCTTGCATAAATTTAATTTTCCGCTTTCAAATCGATAAACTTCTAACAGTGCATTAACAAGCCCAAGTAAATCCTCATTACTTTGCACCATTGTAGACAGTAGGATTTTCTGTTGTTCGGAGATTTCGCCAAGCGAACCGTCAAGGAAGAAATTCAACGTTTGAATAGCTGCTAAAAGCGGTGTACGTAAATCATGAGTTAAAGTCGCAATAAAATCATCCCTCAAACGCTCTGTTTCTTTTTGCACGCTACAATTTCTAATTACTCCAACAAATTTTCCCTCCTCGTTTTTATCATCAGATAATGATGCAAAATTAATTTCGACAGGAGTTGACTCACCGTTTAAAGAATTTCTTAAATACAAATCCCTAACTAAAAACTCTGAATTGTCGCACGAAAGCCCAAGTATAGTATTTTTTACATTTGATTTGTTTAATTCCGCTTTATCAGTATATGCAATTTCTTGTATTTTCATATTTTTCAAGGCATCAGCGGACAATCCAACCATATTTTCACAAGCAGGATTTGCTTCTTCAATATTGCCCTGAGAATCAATAATAATAATTCCGTCAGCACAATATTCAATAATACCTGAAAGCTTTTTGTTTGCTAAAACAAGTTCATGAGTGCGCTGAGAAACAAGTTCTTCAAGATTTTGCGAATATTTTTTTAATTCGGACTTTGCTTGTTCTAATTCTGATATTTTTTGTCTCAAATCAGCAATTAAATGACTTCTTTCAATGCCGTTTTTGATATTCATTATCAAATCATCGTTATCCCAAGGCTTTTCAATATATTTATAAACACCTATTTCATTGATAGTTTTTATTGCATTTTCCTTGTCAGCGTAAGCCGTTAACAAAATCATACTAAGTTCAGGATATAACTTTTTAGCCTCACGCAAAAACTCCAGACCGTTCATTTCAGGCATAAGAAAGTCTGAAATAATCAAGTCTGGAGCTTCTGTTTTTAAATATTGAATGGCTTCTAAAGGGTTATTATAAATAACAACATCCCTAAAGCCTTCAACTTTCATCAACGTAGCAAAAGTCGAAGTCAACAATTTGTCATCATCAACGTATAATATTTTCCCTAAACTCATACTCATATCATAGAGTATTTTAAATTATTAGACAAATTGTTTACAAAATTGCAATATATGATTAACTTTCGTAAGTTTGGTGCGTATATTCCCTTTCACCAAGCTCTTTATCAAGCAAATACAGTGAAGCTTTTTCAGAGCCGAATGCTCGTAATTTTGACAGAATTTTCAACACTGATGTTTCTTCTTCAATTTGTTCATTTAAATACCAATCAATAAAGTAACGCGTTGCAAGATCGCATTCATCTTCTGTCAGATAAGCTACACAATCAATTGAAGATGTAATCGAGCGTTCGTGTTCATATATTTTTTCAAAAACTTCTACTGGTCCTGAATATTCGACATTATCAATTTCAATAGGTTTTAAAACAACTTTAGCTTTTCTGTCTAAAATATATTTATACAAAATCATTGCATGATCTATCTCCTCACGAGATTGAATTTCCGTCCATTTAGCAAAACCATACAACCCAGTGTCTGCCAGATAAGCAGACATCGCAAGATATATATAAGCGGAATTAAGTTCTTTATTAATCTGTTCATTTAAAATTTCCCTCACTTTATCATTAATCATAACGAAACCTCCTTTACGTTATGAGGATAAATTGAGAGATTATTTTTAGCATTAGCCGGATTAATTAAGCTAGGCGCCTAATCTGATTTCATCGATATCAATATATATTCTGTAGCCGAGAATTTTACAAATCATTTTCATTTCGGTATATCGCAAAGATTCATTTGCAAGCTTGTGAGAAAGCAGACTCTGTGAATAATTTTTCCCGCTCATTTCAGTCATTTTGCGTGCAAGCTCAGTCAGAGTCATACATTTTGAACCAAGCATAATTTTAACTTCTTCACGAACTTTCATAATTTAATTATATAGTTTCTTGACATGTTATGAAAATAGTTATATAAACATGTATTATATTCATTTATTATGATGTATATTTGTATTTATTTAACAAAGGAGTTATTGGAGTATGAAAAGACAAAAAGGCACAGTACAGGCATTCACCCTTGCAGAAATATTAATCACCCTCGCCATCATCGGCGTTGTTGCAGCAATGACAATTCCTACACTGATTGCGAAGATTAATGACATTGTTAACACAAATACTGTTAAAGTATTCAATTCTAAAGTCTTGAAAGGTATTAATTTAACTAAGACTGCGGGTGATTTGAATGATACTTATGACTCAACGTATCAATTCTTAACTGATGCG
>CADBQQ010000020.1 GCA_902796825.1 uncultured bacterium | reverse complement strand
ATTGAACTTGCTTAATTTGGTTGTCCGACTTGTTTAATTTTAACTGTCTATTTATACTATTGATGAAACAATTTCTCTTTTAATATCAATATCAGAGACAATATCATATAATTTTAGTAATTTGGTTTAATTCTCGGAACACTTATTTTTCCCCAATTCCTTAACTTCGAGTAAACTTACCATATTACCTCCAATTATAGTGTATCATAAAAAATATTAAACTATAAATATAATACGATTGCGTAACATTGTTTATATATACGCACAAAAAATGGGCCCGGAGGGATTCGAACCCACGACCAAAGGATTATGAGTCCTCTGCGCTACCGCTGCGCCACAGGCCCAGTTGTTTACTGGAAATGGTTTTATTCAATTGTTCTTGGCTTGCGGTAGCTGCGCTACCTTACCTCTCCTCGAACGATACTCAATCGTTCTCGTCGGCAGAGTACCACACCAGACTTACTGGTTACTTATATAAACTAACATTAACAATATAAAAAATCAACCCTGACTTAAAATTTTTATTATATCTTCTTTTGTTAAGTTTGGTGCAATTTCACGTATACACGTGATTTCTTTTGACGAAACTTCCTCGTCAAATATCTGTTCCAAAAGTTCTCTGTCATAATCATATAAAATTGAACCATGCTGTAAAATATATCCGTTTTTACGGCATTGAGCCGAACCGATTAATTTTCTGCCTTGATAACATAAATCTGCGCCGGTAGATATCAACATGCAATAATCAAAACTTGTTTTAACAGGTTTTGTGTCACCAAAATCTAATTCTATACCCATAATTTTAAATTTATCGATTAAAATTCCCGAGATTTCTTTATATGAAGAAACAATATGCTCCCCGTTTTTCAAGTATGATATTGGACATATAAAACTATAAGTTATTTCATTATCGTGTAAAAGAGCTCTACCTCCTGTCAAACGCCTTACAATATCTATATTTTTCTCTTTTAATAAATCTCTATTTAAAAAATCCTCTTGTTGATTTCTGCCAAGTGATATGCAAGCAGGACTCCAACCGTAAAGCCTGAAAATTGGTTTTGATATTTGGTCGATTATTGCAGAATTCAATAAATCGCTATCAATCTTCATATTTTCTGAACCGGTATTTACACTATACGGAATATATTTAAACATATTAATATGGCAATTCCTCGTATATAGAACGACCGTTTCTCGGAGGGGCAATTTCATCTAAAGGTAAAAGATTAAAATCTTTTGTTATTTGCTGTTGAGGATTAAGCTGTACTGATGCCGGAATTGAGGTGTCAGTTGATTGAACATTTTGTCCTGCATATTTTGCTTGCTCTTTAGACATTCCGTGCAAAAAAATCATTCCTTTTGTTGAATATTTATCAACTTTTTCTTTCTTTTTAGATGTTTTTTCTTTTACAGGTTCTATTATTTCTTTTTCAACAGCCTCTTCTTTAATGTTTTCTGCAACTTCTTCGATTTGTGCTGTTGATTGTGGTGTGTTTAAAGGTTGTATGTCAGGAAGCATTTTTAAATTCGGGTCGGTGTTATAATTGTCGTGTGTCGGGTATTCATTGTAACCCATAACCGAGTGATCAGCTTCTCTTAATTGTATATTGTTTGTGTAATTTGAAACATTTTGTATAGTTTCATTATAGGCTAAATCTTCTTGTGTTTGGCTTGAAGCATCAGAAGAACTGTTTTCTTGTTTTTCTCTATTAATCAGGTCTTGTTCAAATTGCGTAAATGCTTCATTACCGACAAATTGTTCTAAAGCTGCGCGTTTTGATAAAAAGTTTGAGCGGGCGCTGCGTTGTTTATCTAACGCGCTTCTATAATACGCATCTGTTATGACAATTAATTCTCTTGCGGCATTATTTGATTGTGCAAGTTTGAATTTTTGTTGTCTTTCGTCCACAAGTTTTGAAATCATTTCAACCTGTTTGCGCGCACTCATATAATCGTAATAAAGATCGACCGCATTTTGCTGCAGGTCCTCAACTTTGCGGATAAGAATAATCATATCAGCATCTGTTACTTTAGAATATTTGTAATTTAAAGCTTTTGTATCTTGCGACATAATCCCCAGAATATTGCCTCCGATTAAAGAAGAACCGGCAAGGACAGGGCTTGCCATACTTGCGCCGACAATAGTTGACATACTTGCAATTGTAGAAAGAACTTTTTTCAAAGATTGTTTGTCCGGTTTGTCGGCGTCAGGATTTGCGAGTTTATATAGAGCAAAATTTATTGTATCACTTTGAGTTGCTGCTCCTTGCCATAACAATGACAAATCCGCGACCATGTCTTTTTCTTCAAAGGTTAATTCTCTGGAGATTTCTTTAGACAATCTTTTTATACTCAAATCTGCATAGGTTACATCTACGGAATCTTCATTTGAATCATCTATTCTTGTGGTAATTTCTTCAATTTTAGAATTATCTTCAGGGGCTTGTACATATTGATTTTCAGGTATAGAAGAAATTCCTACGCGGTAAGCAGGAGGCTTAGGAACGGTCATATCTTGCAGGGTCAATTGTGCGTTAACACCGCAAACCCCTGAAATACCAAGTATTAAAGATAATAGAAATAATTTATTTTTTAACATTATTGCCCCCTACTAAAGCTGAATTGTAATCGTACTGGTATAAATTTAATGAATCAACAACTTTTTTCCCTGCCAGACGTTGAAGTTCAAGATGATATTTTTTTGCCATATTAAGATATTGTTCTTCTTCGATTTGCATATCTTGATATAATGAGGACGAAATTGCGATTTCCAAAAAATCTTCTTCATCCATAGCTTTTGCATAATTCTTGCTGTATAAAAGTTCGCGAGAACGAGCATCTTTTAGTTGTTCAAGGCTTGCTTTGTAATTGTAGTATGCGTTAATAATTTTATCTTGCAAATTTTCTACCAACCCTGCAAGTTCAATTAATTCGGTATCTGTTAAAGGAATTTCTTGAGGAATATTTTTTCTGTTTAACAAATTTTGTGCAATTCTGCCTGCGGCATAGGTTCCGGATTGAAGCATATAATCTGCGCCAACCAGCGTTGGGGCAAGTGAAGCTCCTGAAATTATTGCAGAAAGTGTTTTTGCCATAAGGGAGGAATGAATTCTTCTCTGGCTTTCAGGAGTTGCAAGTTTTTTTAGTGCAAAACCTATAACTTGATTATTTGAAACTGTTCCTTTCCACAAGTTGTCTATATCTTCCATATCTTTTTCGCGTTGAAGTTTGATTATCTGATCCATAACTTCTTCATCACTTATGACTAAAGATTCTTTACTTTTATAATCAACTTGCGGAAGTTCTATTTGCGGTTTTTGTGTATCAGTTAGAATTATTTCTTCTGCCATACCAGAAACAGGTATAGTTAAAAGCGCAATACTCCCTAATAAAATACAAAGCTTTCTCATAACAAATTTATACCATAAGTAAGAGAATAAATCCAATGATTGATAAATCTTTAAATCTAACGATTGTTAATCAGAATTGAAAAAAAGTTTAAAATTAAGACATAAGAGGAGATTATTTTGAGTAGCGTAATTAATCAATCTAAATATATGACTTCGTCCATTCGGCGAAATAAAATTGAAACACTTCAAAAAGAAGCTGATTTACTCCGTACAAAAAAATCTTTTAAAGAAGCGGCTTCTTCTTATTTAAATTCAGTAATGCTTGATAGAAATAACGTTCAGTCATATTTAGGATTGGGTATTTGTTATAAAAATCTCGGCAGAATTAAAAAAGCTATTGAATGTCTTGAAAAAGCCGCATTATTAGATAATGAAAATTATGATGTATTTTATGAACTCGGGCAATGTCTTTTAAAAGATGAACGTTCATGCTGTGCAATAAAATGTTTTATACGTGCAATTCAGATTGAGCCTGATAATCCTGATGCAATTTATCATCTGGGGCTTGCGCACGAAGCAAGTGATGAGCAGGATATGGCTATGAAAATTTACCAAAAGCTTATAGAAAATACTCCGAATTATTTGAATGCTTATGTAAAAAAATCTGATTTGTTGATGAAAATGCAATTATATAGACCGGCACTTTCTCTTTATAATTCAATTTTAAAGATCAATCCTAATTATAAGAAAGCATATTTTGACATTGGTATGTGCTTGGATAAACTGGGCAAACAACAAGATGCAAGAAGATATTATCGCAAATTTTTGACTTCAAGCCCGGAAGATGAAAATGCAAACTATGCAATGAAGCGTATTGAAAAATTAAAAGAAGTTAAATCAAAAGCATCGAATTTGGTTTTAGTTTAAATTATATAATTTCTCAAAATCAATATTCATAACTTTTAGCATTGCAACAATCGTTGTAAGTTTTGGATTTGTAATCCCTCGTTCAATATTGCCAATGTGTTTTCCTGCACATATTCCCATCAAATTTGCAAGACCATCCTGAGATAAACCAAGTCTGTTGCGTTCTGCCCTCAAATTATTCCCGAAATTTTTCAATACTGATTTCTCATCCATAACAATATGATTGCATATTGACAAAATTTTTCTACCATTTATAATTCCTTATATACCATCCACAAATGGTATATAGAGAATTATAGCTTGTTAACATAAAGAGAATTTATGACCGGATTATCAAAAGATTTAATTAATTCAGAAAAATTACAAAAGGACGTATTAACATACCTAGCTTTAGGAGATACGTACAGTGAGATTTGTAACAAGACAGGTCTTACGAAATATTCATTGCAAAATTGTCTTAGTTTTTTAAAAAAGAAATTTAAAGTTCCCAACAGAGTTGCATTAGCGTATCAGGCTGCTCGTACAGGATTTATAAAATAAACAATTAGAATAACTTTTGTTGTTCGGACGAGTTTTTGATTTTATATCCAAGATGTCTGTATGTTTGAGGGGAAACTTTACGGCCGCGCGGAGTCCTTTGAAGCAAACCGCATTGAAGTAAAAATGGTTCGCATACATCCTCTAGTGTTCGTGCATCTTCTCCGATTGCTGCGGCGATAGTTTCAATTCCGACAGGTCCGCCGTCATATTTTTCAATAATAAGTTTTAACAAGTTTCTATCTGTTGAATCAAGTCCGAATTCATCAATTTTTAGAGTGTCTAACGCTTGATTGGCAATTTCTTCGGTTACTTTACCGTCATATTTTACAATGGCATAATCGCTTACTCTTTTAATAAGCCTATTTGCAATTCTTGGTGTTCCGCGAGAGCGTCTTGCAATTACGTTTGCGCCTTTTTCATCTATTTTAATATCAAGAATATCTGCGGTTCTTCTTATAACTTGAGAAAGTTCGTTCTCGTTATAGAATTCAAGCCTGTGGATTATACCAAATCTGTCACGCAAAGGTCCTGAGAGTTCTCCGGCTTTTGTCGTAGCGCCAATTAAAGTGAATTTTGGCAGAGGAACACGTAAAGTTTTGACTGTTTGGCTTTTGCCTGTTGTCATATCTAAGAAAAAGTCTTCCATTGCCGGATAAAGAATTTCTTCCGCAACTTTATTTAGGCGGTGGATTTCATCTATAAAAAGAATTTCGCCTTCTTCAAGAGACATCAAAATTCCTATGATGTCTCTCGGACGTTCTAAGGCCGGAGCGGAAGTGATTTTAATAGGTACTCCCATTTCATTTGCAATTACTCCTGCTAGTGTTGTTTTTCCAAGTCCGGGAGGTCCGTAAAAAAGAAGATGATCAAGTTGCTTTTCGCGTTTTTTAGCAGCTTGAATAGTTATTTTTAAGGTATCTTTTAAGGCAGATTGACCAATATATGTGTCAAAAGTTTTTGGTCTGATATTATTTTCAAAATTGCGGTCATTTTCCTCTATATCAGGTTTTATTACAGGATTTTTTTTGACCGTTGTTTGCCTTTGAAAATCATTGTCATCTGCAATAATACTCACAAAATTCTCCTTAACTGAGTTTATAATAGCACAAGTCGGTTATAAAATCATTTTTGTAATAATATCATCTGTTTAAACTAGTTCAAAATCTAGAAAATGTGATAAAATTGCTCTTATGGAATGTCCAAAATGCGGAGTTGAAATAGATAATAACACACTTGTTTGTCCTAATTGCAAAAAAGTGCTTAAAATTATTTGTCCTACTTGTCGTACAATCAACACAAAAAATATATGTAAAACTTGTGGCGAAATTTTGGCTTCAAAATGTGTAAAATGCGGAAAGATAAATTTAACACGTAATAAAAATTGCCCTAAATGCGGTTATCCTACGGCATATAGTGCTTTGCAAGGCGAATGTTTGACGGATGAATTTGCTGTTATAAAAATAGAATTTCCTAATAGTGATATAGTCAAAGCAAAATTAGGTTCAAATAAATTATTTACAAAATTTCGCTCAAATTTTGACCGTATGATTGTAAAATATGTCAATTCACTCGGTTTAAGACGCCAAGTGTTTAAGGGGGATGTGTATATAATAAGATTTAACCGCACATATACATTTTCATCTTCAGCTAATGATGCAATGAAAGCTGTGGTTGAGTTGGCAAATATGCTTGCAAGGTTGAATGTTAAGCTTTTAAACAGAATAAATACAATTTTAAAATGCAATATTACTATAATGAAAAAAGAAGCATCTTCTGATCCTTATGATATAAATTCCGGTTTCAGGGCAAATATGCTCGGGCAAGGTGTAGAAGTTGCAGATAAAGCATTAGACTCAATACAGGTAATTACTGATGATGATTTCTATGAATTATATAATCTTGATTACAAACTCGAAGGGCTTGATAGCGCACCTGTAAATGGTATTATGAAGCGGTTTTATGAAATTGATTTGAAAGATTTTATACATATTGATGAATTTATTGAAGAAGACACTATTTCGCAAGATGAAGTTGAAGAAATCCCTGAATTTGTTCAAAACGCTATCGAAAATCAAGATGAACTCGCAAGAAACATTAATAACAAAGTTACAGAACAGGACTTGTACAATATTGATTTAATAAACTTTGAAGAAGTTAATTGTACATTCTATTCAACGGAAAACATTGCTATTTTAGATAAAATTAAAGAAGTTTTGAAAAATGTTCCTAAAGGTATTACGGCAATAAAAGGTTCGGAAATTCTACAGCCTTATACTGTCAAATTGTTGTCTGCTGTAAATGATACGGGAATTTATCAAAATATTATTCCTATCACGTGTTATGATGATATGAAATATAATCCGTATTCATTTTTTAGGGATTTAATATCAACTATTTTTGAGTTTTGCATTTCGCAAAAATTATTTGACGAAAACGATTTCTCAATGTTTAATTCAACAAATTCTGAGGATTTTGTAAAAGATTTAGTCAATTTAAATCAGCGTGACATGAATGACATCTATGAGTCAAGAAGCAGATATTTTCAAGTATTTCTTGATTTGTTTAATGCAATTCCAAACACTTTGATTTATATCGAAAACTTTGAAAAAATCGACAGTTCTTCATTATTTATTTTAGAGCAATTGTTTGAACATTTTAATGATTTAAATGTGAGTTATTTAGTTTCTTATGATAAAAATTTTTCGCTGCACCAAAGTGCGCATTTCCTGCTTATGGCGCCTTATTATACAGAAATTAATTTAATTCCCGCATCTTTTAATAATATTGTCTCTGAGGATTATGAATTTTACAAAAATGTTGTTAATGATTTTTATTTCCGCAAGGTAGAAAAATATGTAAATGGCAGTGTATTATTTTTAGATTTCGCTATTCAATATTTAATTGAGTCCGGAATTTATTCCGTTAAAGATGATAAATTGCAAATGGTTGCCCCGAAAACAGCAATAATACCATCAACAGTTGGGAGATTAATTCAGAGAAGATTAAATCTTATAAAAAACAAAAATATTATCAAATTCTTGACAATGAGTGTTCTTATGGGAACAAGAATTGATATCAAAACAGTCGAGTTATTCGGGTTTGAAAATTGGCGTGATATTGCAGATAAACTATCTGAAAGAGGATTTTTGTACATTTATAACAACTGTATATATTTCTCAAATTACAATCTTTTGAAAGAGAATTTACTTTCTATAATTCCGCCAAAAGACTTGTCGGAGATTGCAAATGAATTATTGCAGCGAGTATTTATAGAAAGTATTGCGAGTCCAATCAAAGCATTTTTATATGAAATTACTGATAATCACGAAAAAGTAATTTTTGAATGGGAAAAACTTGCAAATATAAATCTTTCTATGGGAGATTTTTCTTCTTATATAAATTGTTCCGAAAAGATATTGGATTTATTGAATAAATATTCTCCGGATTGGTCAGAACAAGATCTTGAAAAATATAAGAATGTTTTATACGAAAACATTTCAGCGAATATGCTTGATTATAATCCGGAAAGCAGTAGAGAAATTGCACAGCAGGCATTGAACAGTTTGAAAAATCGGGATAATATAAAATTTATTCAATTTTGTATAAAGATGATACAAGGATGCTGCGCTCATGGTGAATTTGTTTCCGCACAAAATCTTACACATAAATTATTATCTTTAATGGGTGAAGCGTCAATAAATCCTGAGGCGTCAAATTTTGATTTTAATTATCTTTATATTTTTCTGTTACATATTAAAGTTCTTTTTAACATCGGGAAGTATAATGAATGTATCAGTATTGGTTATAGTATATTAAATGTTCTTGATTCAAAGAAAATAAGCAATCTTAATTTTGACCAATCATTTAAAGATGAACTTACATATCTGATTTTAGAAGATATTACCTGCATTGCGCTTGCAAACATAATTTTGCTAAAGGATGATGTGCAAGAATTTATAAAAATTACATCTGCACTTTTTAATTTTGTGCCGGAAGAATTTTCGATTTTTGTTCAGCTTCAAAATTTGATAAGGGGGCAATCTGTTGAACTTGCGGACAATATCGAAAGAAAAAATCTTATTACAGATGTAATTTACCATATAATAAAAGCATTTACTGATTACAAAGACAATCCGGAAGATTTCGCACGTGAAATTTACAAAGTAAAAATCAGCGCAAAATATTCATATATGGCTAATTTTGAGTTATTTGCGGATTTGATGATAGGTTATTCCTATATACGTTTAAAATCTTATAAAAAAGCGCAATCCATTATCACCCGCGTAGAGCAAACTGCAAAAAATAAAGGAATGTTTGCAATAGTTTATGTCTCATTATATTTGCTCAGCATTTTAAGTATTAAGCAGAAAAAATATGATATTGCTTTAGGAATTTTGTCAAATTCTGATATACAAATGGAAAAAACTCCAATATCAGATTATTTTGTATTGCTCAATAAAGTAAATATGTATATTGTACTTATGTGTCAGGGAAATGAAGTACAGGCAGATATATGCTTAAATCAAGCAAAATATATTATACAAAAATACAATGTAAATTTTGATTTGAATATTGACATCGGGCAAATTCTGGGCGAAAATTAGGGCGAGTAAAACCCTAAAATAATTGTTCAGAAAGAGAGGGAAAATGAAGATTTTATTTGCAGCGGCAGAAGTTGCGCCGTTTTCTAAGGCAGGTGGTCTAGCAGATGTAGTAGGCAGTTTGCCTAAAGAATTGGAAAAAAATGCGCAAATTGCTATTTTTACGCCACTTCACGGCTGTATAGATAAAGAGAAATTCGGAATAAAAGAACTTGAAAATTCTGAAATGTGGCTTACATTCGGTTCAAGTCCGCAAAAATTTAATCTTTATACAACCAAACTTCCCAACACGGATATAAATGTATTTTTTATTAAAAACGACTGGTATTTTTCTCCGTTTAAAGAAGTTTATCCTAAATATCTTGACCCGATGTATGAACACGAAAGATATATTTCTTTTTCTCTTGCAGTAATGGAATATGCTAAAGCCTTGAATTTTCGTGCAGATGTAATTCATGCAAATGATTGGCACACTGCTATGCTTCCGTTATATCTTCATTCAAATTATAAATTTGACGAGTTTTGGGCAAATACAAAGAGTGTCTTTGAAATTCATAATCTTGCATATCAGGGTATTTGGTTCGATAGTGTTCTTGATTTTGCTAATATGCGTAAAGATATTGTATATAATCAATGGGGATGCGAGCATTACGGTCGTGTTAACTGGATGAAAGGTGCAATAAATTATGCTGATAGGGTAGTTGCTGTTTCTCCGACTTATTCAAGAGAAATTTTAGGTTCAGAATACGGCGAAAACATGGATTACACTCTGCGCGGAGTGCAGAACAAACTTAGAGGAATTCTTAACGGCATTGATTATACTGTTTTTGATCCGGCAAAAGATAAAGCTCTTGTAAAAAATTATGATATAGACTCTTTCGAGGAAGGAAAAGAAGAAAATAAAAAAGCTTTATGTAAATATTTCGGATTAAAATACAATCCGCAAAGGCCTCTGATTGCGTTGATTTCGCGTCTTGTAGGTCAAAAAGGCATTGATTTAATACGCGATATGCAATACGAATTACAAAATCTTAATGCTGATTTTATTTTCTTAGGGAGCGGTGATAAAGATTACGAAAATTTGTTTATCTGGCTTTCTAACAATACTGCAAATATAAGAACTTATGTTGGCTATGACGGAAAACTTGCAAATTTAATTTATGCAGGAAGCGACTTTTTCTTAATGCCGTCAAAATTTGAACCTTGCGGATTGAGCCAATTAATCGCGATGCGCTATGGCTCGTTACCAATAGTGCGAGCTACAGGAGGTCTTGAAGATACGATAACCGGTTACCCTCTTGATAATTCTAACGGATTCAAATTCTGGGCATACAATGGTTGGGATATGCTCAATGCGATTAAATGCGCTTTGTATGTATATACAGACAAATATGTGCTTAACGCTATGCGAAAATCCGCTCTGGAAGCTGATTTTTCTTGGAAAAGAAGCGCGAAAGAGTATTTGAATATGTATAGAGAAATTACAGGCTTGAAATAAATTTTTGTGTATTATATTATAGAAACACAAGCTGAAAAAATGAGGTTTTATAATGGATCAAATTATTAAAGTAGCATGGGAATTGAACGAAAATACTGATAACAGATACAAATTAGTATACGAAATTGCAGAATTGGCTAAAAAACTTGTAGATGAAAATCAAGCAAGAAAAGCTCGTGAAGAATTTGGTTTTGACGAAGGTCATGACTCAAATTACACAAGAGAAAATCCTATTGAACACGCTGTTATGGTTAAAGCTTCCGAAGCTGATGATAACAGATTGGTAGGATAATAAAATAAAATTTTAAAAATGCACAAAAAAGCCCCGCGCCGATTTGTGTATTTTTTTTTGTTTAACTCTAACGGAGGTATATAATGCAGAATACAATTAATTTCATCCATCAAAACACTAATAATTTCCGCCCTGAAATCGGAATAGTCTTAGGTTCGGGTTTGGGTAATTTGGCAGATGAATACAATGAATTTGCTATTGCGTATTCTGATATTCCCGGTTTTGTAAAATCGACAATTGACGGTCATAAGGGCAGGCTCGTTTTTGCAAATATTGCAGGTAAAAAAGTTGTGATGATGCAGGGCAGAAACCATTATTATGAAGGTCATTCAATGGCAGATATTACCTATCCGATTAAAGTAATGAAAGAACTCGGAGTTAAAGTTGTTATATTAACAAACGCTGCGGGGGCGGTTAATAAAATTTTTAATCCCGGAGATTTAATGGTTATTACTGACCATATTAATCTTATGGGTGCAAATCCTCTTGTAGGTCCTAACGATGAGAAATTCGGACCGAGATTTCCTGATATGTCAGAAATTTATAATAAGGATTTGATTAAGATTGCGGATAACTCGGGCAGGTTTTTGGGGTTGAATTTAAGACATGGTGTTTATATTGCATCTTCCGGTCCAAGTTATGAAACTCCCGCAGAGATAAAAATGGCAAGAATAATGGGTGCAGATGCTGCGGGGATGTCTACTGTTCCGGAGGCGATTGTTGCGAATTATTGCGGAATGAAGGTTTTGGGAATAAGCTGCATAACGAATTACGCAAGCGGTGTTTCTACTAAAAAACTTTCTCATCAAGAAGTCATAGATACCGCTGCAAATGTGAACAAAAATTTCAAAAGCTTAATTTTATTGATTTTGAAAAACTTGTAATCTATTTTCTACCTTGTTTTTTTACTTCTTTTTCATTGCAGTCAAGAACTTTGTTCAAATGCTCCAGCAATTCTCCAAAGTGGTAATGAACCGCGTGTTCTGATTTGTGGTGTATGTCTATTAAATGATAATGCATCGCCATTTCTACTTGTATGAGTGCAATATTATAGTTGTAAACACTCTCAATATAACTGTCTAATGCTTTTATATAATCTTTTCTTGCCTGTTGAAGTGCAATGTAATTTAATTCATTTGTTTTATATTTACTTTCAACTATCTTCAAATTGCCCAAAGCTTGTTCAACTTCTGTTTTTGAGGCAGGGACTTGTTTTTTTGCTCGTTCAACATTATTGAAAGCTCGTTTAACCTCGTAATATAAATCTTTTTTAAACAGATAAATTTCGTTATTTGCAAGATTAACTTGAGCATCTGCACCTCTGATACTGTGCTTTAATTCCATCAAGTTTACAGAGGATGTAAGATTTACTCCGACTTGAAGGCTGTTATTGCGGTGATTTATGTTTGAATTGTTAAATCCATAGCCTGCATTTGCTGTCAAATCCGGCAGATAAGTACGTTTTACGTATTTTAAAGATTGAATCATTGCATCTTTTGTTGAAATTAATACATTCAAATCAGGACTGTTTTCATAAGCTATATCAACAGCTTTGTCCATAGGGAATGGAAATACGTAAGGTTCAAACGGCGCACTTTCAACATGTTCTGAAGAATAAGCGTAATCATCATTATAAGTGAAAGTCGGGGTGTTTTCTATATCATATTCCGGCTGAAAATCCAGATACATTGAATTGCTAAGGTTAAAACGAGCGTTGTTGTACGTATTTTCGGCTTCTATGTATTTGATTTTTGCTTCGCTTAAATTAACTTCTGCTGTTGCAATATCTTCTTTGTTTTTATTTTTGGAAAGTTCTAAAAATTTTTCATTTAATTTTACATTGTTTTTTGCAACGTTTAATAATGCTTTGGCTTTTAAAAAGTTATAGTATTTTGCTTTAACATCAAATAAAGTGTTGCAAAGACTGTCCATAAATTCGTACTCGGCACCAATTTTGTAAAATTCTTCCATTTTTATGTAAGCAGTTGTTTTCCCAAAATTGTAAATTAATTGGTTTATAGACACTCCGACTGAAGGCAAATCCCTCATGTGTGAATCATAATAAATACTGTTTGAATTATTTTCATTGTAAAAACCTAATCCGGCATTGATTACAGGGAAATATTGCGACTTTGCTATACCGAGATTTGATTTTGCTATATCCAAATTATACTTTTGGCGCCTGATTTTGGGGCTATTTTTAAATGCTAAACTTACGCAGTCAATAACACTTAGTACGCTGCCGTTTTTTAGTTCTACGTTTTTATCAAATAATTCTGCTTCGTCTTCGATTGCCAGTGTTTGTATGCCGGTAAAAAGTGAGGTAATTATTAATACCGAGCATAATATTCTTCTTATACTCATAATTCTATTATACCATGACTGTCAAGGGGTTATTAATTTGGTTTGTTGTTCAAGTGTTTATCAATTTTTTCCGCAATGTAAGTCGAAAAAATCGGCAAAATACCGTAATAAATTGCGGCAAAAACTAATGCAGGGCGCAGAATATTTATTCCCTCTATGTATTTAGGAAGTTTAGGATTGCCTGCATTTGCGGCGGCGAATTTGTCAATAAAGCATTTTGTTTTGTTTTTAATAGCATTATCTGCGGAGTATCCGCCTAAAATAGTAATCGCTGTAGAAATTATATTGTTGTAAATTAATGCTTTTTTGCGGTTTTTGTCTATTCCTTCGCTTTTATTTGTCCTGTATACGGATGTTGACGTGAGGAGAATGTCTGTTGCCGCAGTAATATGTTTTGCAATATCTTTATCATGGTTTTGATATTTTATAGCGAAATTTTGAACTTTTTTGCTGTCGATTATTTTCCCTAATTTGCTTGATAAACCTGTAAAAGATACGTTTTTAGAGCTATCCGTGCTTAAATTCTTATCATCTTTGCTCTTAGCCGGAACAAATTTGAATACTTTATCCATGACTATCGGAATTAAAGCTACTGTCAACATTGATTTTGGTATCGCAGTTAAAAATCCTGTTGATAATTTTAGAACTTGAGTGATGAGTTTATAAGCTTTTGGGGGGAGATTTTTAATTGTATTTGAATTCAAAAATTTTTCCGGGTTTTTGTCGATGCGTTTTATTGCGTTTTCAACGGGAATAGCTGCTGATTCAATTATAGCGAACTTCATTAAACCTGAACTGATTGAATTAGCCATTGCATAATGCTTGTTTTCTTTTTCTGTATCAGGTGTTAGAGAAATTGCAAATGGCCTTACCCCAAGTGACATCGCAAGCGAAATACCCGCTGAAAAAGACACTCCGCGTTCGGAAATCTTTTCCAATCCGTTTAATAAAATTTTATTACTTAAAATTTTCTGTACATTCATTCTGAAAATAATATAGGATAAAAAAAACCACTCAACAAGTGAGTGGGTCGTTTTCTGCATCCTAATGGTCTCTTTTTAGTGTTTATTATTTAGGAGTTTATATGTTTTGGGGTTAATGAACTATT
>CADBQQ010000019.1 GCA_902796825.1 uncultured bacterium | reverse complement strand
CTTTTTGGATACACACCATTTGGCAACACACATTTCAGTGGATATCCGACTTATGATACTGCGTATGCAATTCCACTTGATGAAAATGATGAACGTAAAGAAGGTGTTAAGGTTGAATTATTAAAAGATGACCAAGGATATTATACAGAACGACTTGCTATTAAAAATATGCTTGATAACGATGGTAATACAATTGTCTACTATCAAACAGCAGATGATCAAATTAATAATGAGTATCACGAACTAACAAACGTAATTTATAACCCTGAAACAAAGCTCTACACATATAATGAAGGTGAGTATGCTTCATTATACATAGACCAATACGACGGGTCTATATCAGATAATATCAAGAACAGATTTAGTACCGATGTATACCCTGGTCCTGAGGGGTACTATGGCAGTGAAGGGCTTGATGAAAATCGCAACGGAAGAAATTTTAAATTCGAAATAGAAGAACAAACCAAAGCTCTAAACTATGACGGAACAACAAAATCCCAACGAGAATTGTATGATTATGCAGTTGCATTATCAGAAGCATTCTATAACAGACACAACGTATCAAATCAACCGGAATTAAAATACGATGCGCAAATGGTTGCATACTACAGAAACATATTTAATGAAATGGCAACCCACGGTTTCACAACACTAAACGAATCATTCAGAGACAAACTAATTACAACAAGAACAGACTCTGATATGACAAGTGAAGCTAAAATATTCAACGATTCAGATTGGTTTGTTCGCCAATTAAAAGCAGGTAACTTAACTCTTGCGTACTATTCAATCGCAGAAAAAGGATTTTTATCAACAGGATTAGACAGCGACGAATCCATTGTTGAAAAAGAAGACACTGCTGCAATGGCAATAGCTGAACAATTATACAAAACTCAAATGGACAAAATTGAACATCAAGACAAACAATTTGACTTAGAACTAAACAAACTTGAATCTGAACATAACGCACTTCAAACCGAATACGATGCGGTTAAGAAGGTAATAAGCGGTAACGTAGAAAAATCATTTAACACGTTTAGCTAAAAACAGTTTTACACACATAAAATCCCCTAATTATTTAATTTTCGTAACTTTTCCCTACCGCCAAAGGCGGTATTTTTTTGGGGTAAATAAAACTACCCGCAAATTTTGATAAAAACCCATAGAGGCACAAGTGAAGCGAAAGACGAACACGCGTCAACGGAAGCGTTGAGCTTTCGTTGCAAGTGTGAGCGTTGCCGTTTTATGCGTAAGCGCAAGCCACATAAAAACTAATCTTCTAATGATTGATAGCCTGATTTATGAGATTTAAGAAGAACTCCGCGTTTTGAAGTTTCTATAAAATTAATCATTTTTTCAATATAATCGTTTGTCGGAATTTCTGCTCTAATTTTTTCAATTGCTTGAGAAGTATTATATTCTTCTGAAATTAAGAGTTTAAAAGCTTCGTGCAGATGGGTTCTTACTTCCAGAGGCACCCCGCGACGTTTCAATGCAATAACATTGATTGTTCTCGGTACAGGAGGACGCCCTTCACCTTTTGAGTATGGTAAAATATCTTGACGAGAAGCGGAAAACCCGCTGACAATAGACATTGTACCAATTCGTATATTCTGATGGAAAACGCTCATTCCGCCTACGAATGCACCGAATTCAACGTGTACATGACCTCCAAGGGTTACGAGGTTTGCCAAAATAACTTGATCTTCAAGCACGCAATTGTGAGCAATATGCGCGCCTACCATTACAAGACAATTTTTACCTACGCGGGTAGTAAAATCTCCGCAAGCTGCGGCTCTGTGAATAGTAACATTTTCTTTAATAATTGTACCGTCACCGATTACGACTTTTGTTTCTTCCCCTTTATAGCCAAGATCTTGGGGTTCTGAGCCAATTGTTGCAAACGGAGAAATCGTACAATTTTCGCCGATTTCGGCATATTCAATATGAGCGTTGGAGATTACTCTTGTTCCGCTCCCTATTTTAACATTTTTGCCTATAACAACATAAGGACCGATAATCGCATCAGGAGCAATTTGTGCTGACGGATCTATTATGGCTGTTTTATCAATCATTTTTTTAACCCTCTTTCTTAACTTCCCGCTTTCACAATTATAATATAAATTTGAGAGTTTTTGAGAAACTTTATATTATTTTAATATGGGAGGAAAGTGATTAAGTGAATAAGTTCTTTTCGTTTTTTTGTTTTAAGTCAACAGAGTTCTAAAAGGACATTAATAAATACTCTGTAACGAACTCAATCAATTATTCACCTATTCACTTAACTTCCCCACCTCACATCAAAAAGAAAACCCTCACAAACAGAAAGGTGCTTGCGAGGGTAATAATGTAAAGCGTATCAGGTCGGATTCGGTCACGACCCGATGTTATGTAAAAAATTAAATAGTGACTAGGTGATTAAGTGACTTAGGGATTAAGTTCATTTCGTTTTTTTTGTTTTAAGTCAACAGAGTACTTAAATGACATTAATAAATATTCTGTAACGAACTTATTCACTTATTCACCTATTCCCTTATTTACTTCTCTTATTTTGATGTTGTCAAAACATAACGAGCAGCATTTGTTGCAGGTTCTACTGTTGAATCGTAGAATTTAACAGGATAAACATCTGTCATATTAGCTGCGGTATTTGGAACTACACAGTTTGTTTGATCAATAGTTCCATCTGTACAAGTAACTTCTTTGTTAGGTAAAGTTATACCGTTCACGTCAATAAAACCTGCACAAGGGGCTTTTGCTGTACATTTTTTTGATGCAGCCTGGAATACAAATAATGAACCGTCAGCTAATTTGTAAGCATGACCGGCAGGAACCTCACTGGAAACAAGCGCCGCTCTTGCTTCAACAGCAGGTGTTGTCCCTATCGCTGCAACAGCCTCAACAGCACCGTCCAAACCTGTGTCGCTGTCTGCTACCGTAATTTTATAAGCACCTTTTGTATTTGTTAAAGTAGAAACATCTGCAACATACTCTTTTCCGGACAATGTACCATTTAAGATTGCACATATTGTCGGGTCAGTATCAGGATCTTGGTCCGCACCGGTTTTTCCTGAAGCAACAGAACTGTCTGCACACAATTTAGTCGCTTCACCATAATTCATGTCATACTGAGCTTGTCCCATAAGTGCAGCTTGGTTCATTGTAGACAATGTCTTTTTGAACTGTGATCTGAATTTTGCTGAGTTTGTGTTTGCAATCAATGTAGGAATTGTCATCGCTGCAACTACACCAATGATGCCGAGAGTAATAAGAACTTCAGCAAGAGTAAAACCGAATTTTTTTGTCATAATCTTTTCACCTTTCTTTTTGTTTCGTCGTAACAACTTTTTGTCTAATACTTATGTATTAAT
>CADBQQ010000018.1 GCA_902796825.1 uncultured bacterium | reverse complement strand
TTGTGACGAAGGCGTAGCCGAAGGAACGAAGCAATCTTTGATTGCACAGGCGGGAAAAGCGTAAGCCGGTGTGCAGTGCCGGTGCGGGCTTGCGATTAGCAAGACCGGCAGGCAGCAGAGCACATTATGGCGACGTAGGAAGCGCAGGGCAGAGCGCGAATAAATATATAAGTCGGTATGCCACCGACAAAGAATATAAATAAGGCTAGAAAGGCAAATGAAAAAATGGCAAGAATAGACGAAAAGAAAAAACACAAAAATTGCAGTCTATGCGCAGACAAAGTAACTGAAATTGATTACAAAGATGTAACCAAATTGAGAAGATACTTGACTGAAGCAGGGAAAATCATTCCTCGCCGCATTACAGGAAACTGTGCAGCACACCAAAGAATGATTGCAAAAGCTATTAAACAAGCTAGAGAAGCTGCTTTAATCAGCTATGTGTTTGACTAATTAAAAACTAAAAACAGGCGCCGCCAAAAATTTGGCGGCGCCTGTTTTGTTTAATCACATATAAATATATTATTTAATAAAATTTCTCGATATTCTTTGTATTCAAGATATTTATTGCCATCTGTATCATATTTGTCAAATTCGTCTGAAAAATCTTTTATTTTCCGCATAATCGCATCCGGTCCTTCTTTTTCAAGCGATTTTATATCCTTTGCAAGAATACTTACCAGAGATAAAATCCATTCGTTTTTGGATACTATACAATTTTCATCAATATCGAATTTCAAATAATCTCTTGTAATTTCTTCTTCCGTTAGGTTTCTATAACCTGCCGGAACATTATTTTTATTATCAGCTACAATCAAATTCACTTTTTACCTCCTATATTGCATTTATTATATTTTTGATATTTTCGTTTGTAATATTTTTCAGTGCGATTTGTTTGTCTTGTTCTGTCATTACACCAAGATTTTTTAAAATTTCCAGTGATTTTAATATTAGTGTTTGATTGCTTGATTTAAGCAAACTTCTGACTAAATCTTTATTTTCTGTTAATTCAATTGCTGTATAAACAAACTTGCTATCTTCTTTTAATTCTTTTTCAGACAAAACTTTCAGATTTTTTGTATCTATATTGGAAAGCAAATTTTTAATATCCAGAACTTCTTGTTTTGTATCCTTTTGTTCATCATAAAGGTATTCGTCGTTTTCTGTCAAGGTATTAAATTTATCATACGCGTTTAATATAACAACGGCGGCTTTTTCGTTATCCAAGAGACTTTCAAGCACTTCATATAATTGAAAATCAAATATTTGAGAAAGCGACGAAACTTCTCCAAGTCCGTTTATTATATTATTTAGTACGTATAAACCTGTTTCAAAATCAGTGTTGAAAAGTTCGGACATTTGTATAAGATACGGTATTTCAACGGCAATATTATCTGCAAACGGGGAATTGCTCATAGCTTTTATTATAGGAGCAACGGCATCTTTATTTCCATAAGATACGAGGAATTTTACAGCTTCAAGGATTTCGAAATCATCTTCACTGTTCAATTTTTTCAGTGCTAATTCATAAGAAACTTTATCTCCCATAACAGAAAGTGTTGAGGCACAATTCGCACTCAAGCTATGGTTTTCACTATATGAATTTGCGCGCAGCAGATCAAGTGACAGAGGGTCTTGTATATAAGAAAAGAACTTTGCACAGTATGTTTTTTCATCATCTGAGCCGGTTTCGAAAATTTCAAGCATTTTGTCTGTCAAATCTTCATCAGCATATTTGGCTAAATTTGACACAATAAATTCTTCGTAAGATGGGGAATAATATTTCAAAAATTCCAGCAAATTTATATAATTAGATTGATTACAAACTTTTTCAAGTCTGCGAGATACATTTTGTTTTATAAAATCGAACAAAAAATCGTCTTGAAATACAAGTTCTTGAAAAAGCATTGTATCCGGTTCATTTATAAGACTATAAGCCACAGGTTCAAAATCACGTGGATTTTTACCTGTCAATTTTTTCAATTTTTCGCTCATAAGATTAATCTAGGTAAAATACAGTAATAACTTTATGCCCTTCTTCCGCATATTGAACTGCGCTGTGAAGTGTTTTACTAGTATGAGATAAGAAGCAGATTAACTGATTACAATCGTCAATAATTTCTCTGTTGCAAACTCTTGAAGCATCCGCCAAAGTCATCATTGCTCTATCAGCGTGTTCAATAATATTAGGAACACCGATAAGCTGATCTTGTACATCGCTTGGCTGCTGACCTATAGTTTGCGGTAATATTACGCTTAATTTTTCAGGATTTGCTTTCATAGCTCCGCGAATTGCAGCAGCATTAGTTCCTGAAGAACCTCCTGAAGTAATAATTGTATTACCTTGCATAACAAGAGCTGTTGCAAGGGTTTCTATCATTTGTTGGTGAGTGATTGGAAGATTTCTGCTTCCGATGATTGCAATTTTTTTAGCTGATTGCTTGATTGTTGCAAGCTCCATAGCCAATTCATCAACTGTATTTGGAGATCCGGCTTTTACAGTATCCATGTCCTCATCTATAGGAACGACTATGGATTGTTGATTTTCGCCTTCATTTTTGTCATCTGAACTCATAAAAATTTCCGTATCACTGTCTAACATTTTTTTCCTTTTCTTTCTAATTGCTTTTACTTCATTTTTTGAATATGCTATAAGTATAGCATATATTTTTTGATTTGGGAAGAGGGCATGGAAAATCTATTAGAAAATCTTAATAAGGAACAAGCACAAGCCGTACAAACTACAAAAGGACCTTTATTGATACTTGCGGGCGCGGGTTCGGGTAAAACAAAAGTCCTGACTACGCGTATTGCATATATGATTAAAAATGGAGTAAAACCTTACAATATCCTTGCCGTAACTTTTACAAATAAAGCCGCAAAAGAGATGAAAGAACGTCTTGGCAAAATATTAGGCGAAGATACCGTAAAATATATGTGGGTAGGAACTTTTCACGGTATTTGCGGCAGAATTCTAAGAGAAAATATAGACAAATATAATACTGCCTCAGGCAAAAAAATGGATAAAAATTTTACCATTTATGATGAGTCTGATACAAATCAAATTATTACAAGGGCAGTCAAGAAATTAAATCTTGATGAAAAATTATATCCTGCAAAGCTTGTAAAAACAGTGATTTCAAATGCAAAAAACAAAATGCAGGATGCAACTGATTTTATGACTCATGCAAAAGATTTTAAATCTCAAAGAATTGCTCAAATTTATGAAGAATATGAAAAGACTCTAAATGCAAATAACGGCATTGATTTTGACGATATGCTTATGCTTACAGTTAAACTTTTAGAACAAAGTGATGACGTTCGTCAAAAATATTTTGACAGATTTCAACATATTATGGTGGATGAATATCAGGATACAAACCTTGCGCAATACAGGCTTGTCAAAATGCTTTACACCAATATGCAAACACAAATCCCGCCGGAACGTTCATTATGCGTTGTAGGAGACGTTGACCAGTCAATTTATTCATGGCGCGGTGCGGATTTTACTATAATTTTGAATTTTCAAAATGATTATAAAAATACTCAACTTATTAAACTTGAACAAAATTATCGTTCAACAGAACATATTTTAAACGCCGCAAATTACGTTATTGAAAACAATAATGAACGGGTAAAAAAAAGCCTCTATTCAAATAAAGGAGAGGGTGAAAAGATTAGTCTTTACACTGCTTCTGATGAAGCGGACGAAGCAAATTACATTGTGCGTAATATTAAACGTACAGCCTTTGGAGATTACAACAAATTTGCGATTTTATACAGAACAAACAATCAATCCCGTGCTTTAGAAGAAGCATGCATAGCTTCCGGCATACCTTATAAAATATACGGCGGTACAAAATTCTACGATAGAGCCGAAGTAAAAACAGTTCTATGCTATCTCAAATTAATTAATAATACAGAGGATTCTCAGAGCCTGCGCCGCGTAATAAATATTCCTAAACGGGGAATCGGTGAAACTACTGTAAAACACCTGTCTGATTTTGCAGCACAGCGCGCAATAAGCATGTTTGATGCAATAAAGATTTCAGATGAGTGCGAGGATTTGAATGCTAAAACATGCGCAAAACTAAAAGCTTTTGCAACACTTATTTATAATTTTCAACAAGCTCAAAATTCATACTCCTTAAAGGATTTTGTTACAGCAGTTATAGAAAAATCGGGCTATCTGGCAGAATTGCAGGAAAAAGCCGTCTCAAATCCCGAAATTGAAGACGATATACGTAACCTGCAAGAACTGGTAAACGTAGCAGAAGAATTTATACCGGAAGAAGATGACAACGTTCTTGGAGAATTCTTACAACAAGTTGCTCTCGTTTCAGATTTAGACAACATGGAACAAGAATCGAATAACGTCACTATGATGACATTACATTCCGCAAAAGGTTTGGAATTTCCTGTAGTGTTTATTGCAGGACTGGATGAAGGAATTTTCCCGAGCCAGCGAAGCCTTAATACAAATACCGAAATAGAAGAAGAACGTCGCCTTATGTACGTTGGGATTACAAGAGCAGAAGAAAAACTTTACCTTGTAACAGCAAAACGGCGCCAAACATGGGGAGAATACAGGTACTACAACCCGTCAAGATTTATTGAAGAAATACCGCAGAATTTAATTGAATCTGACGGTTACGGTGAAAATAGCGGCAGTTCAACATTTAGAAGTGCCGTATCCCGAGTTCGCGAGTCAAATGTACATTCAGACCCTGACGGATTTGTAAGACCGTCAACAGGTTTTGGAGCGAACTTCAAAGCCCCGTCGAACCGAAGTCTTGCAACAAATCAAACTCCGCAAAAGAAAATCATTATCAAATCCGCAATAAACAAACAAAAAGAAGAAGAAAAAATCGCCGCATTTTTTCAAGATAATAAAATAAAACGAATGGCAGAAGAACGCCGTCAGCGTCTGGCTCGCGAGCAGGAAGAAGCGCGTAAAAAGAAAGAAGAACGCGAAGCAGCTAAAATTATAACAGAAGTTTTTGATGTAGGACAGCGAGTTTTCCACGAACAAATGGGTGTCGGTCATATAACAGACGTTATGCATATAGGCGAAAGCGTAATGTACACAATCGACTTTGGCAAACTTGGTAAAAAAGCTATGGATGCCTCTTATGCTAAATTAAAGAAGTTTTAAATTTCAACATTAGATAAATCTGTTAACTTACTAATAGTCATACCAAAAGCGTCTGCAATTTTGGCAAGCGTATCAATAGAAGTAGACCAAGAACCACGTTCAATTGAACTTATTGTATTTTTATTTACATCAGCCAACTCTGCTAATTTATCTTGTGTCCAACCTCTTTTAACACGTTCTAATTTGATATTTATTCCCAATTTTTTGCTTGAATTACTATTAATACTCATATCTGATACTTAACACCTTTTCAACAATTTGTTTCGCTGTAATGTTCAAACAATCAAGATTTTCACATGTTATCTGGCGACGAGCCCAAAGGCACGGTTTTAGCGGACAACTATCACTTGCTTTTATCGGAACAACTTTTTCCGATTGCGGAACTAAAGTTTTGTCGTCTGTTGGGCCAAAAATCACATAAGTTTGCACCCCGAGCGCAACTGCAATATGTAATGGCGCCGAATCAGAACATAAAAACTTTTCAGCAGAAGAAATCAACTCTGCTAAATCTTTCAAATTTTTAGTAGTTCCGTAAAGATTTTCAAAGTTTTTAGTGCGTACATTTTCTAAAATTAATTCGATACATTCTTTATCGTCAGGACCGCCAACAAGCATGACCCTTTTGCCCTCCGCAACAAGCAAATCTATAACCTTTGCCCAACTTTGAGGAGGAATTGTTTTTATGCATTTTTTTTGAATACTTAGTTTGCTGACTCCGGGATGAATAAGCACGGAGTTTGAAATCGTTTCACGTTTTTCAACATTTATTTCAGGCAATATAGTGTTATAATCCGTTATTTCTCTAATCAAATCATGATACATAGCGCATGCATATTGTTTTTTATTTAAAGGCATGGCACAACTTAGCAATAATCTGCTCAAAGCCCCCGTGTCATATCCATAGCGTTTTTTTATTCCTGTCATAAATAACAAAATACTAATGAGTTTATTTCCGCCGGATGAAACAACCATATCAAACTTGTCATGGCGCGCTTTTAAAATCAGCTTGAATAACTCAATATATTTATTCTTGCCTTTAACGTCAATTAAAATCACATCATCAATAACATCCGTAAGCGTTTGAATACCTTTGCTTCTTGGCTCTAAAGCAAGTGTAATATGTGAAGCGGGAAATTCTTTTTTTAATGATATTAATGTCGGAAGAAAGAAGATTTCATCTCCTATTCCGCCAAAATTTATTGCAAGTATCTTTTTCATGTTTTTATTATACAGGAAAAACACTTTTCCTTTACATGTATTAGAAAAACTTTAACCATGCTACATTCTTTTCATCTTTTTAAATGATGTTTATATCTGACGATATTATAGAATAAGAATGTAAGAAAACAGTTGGGCAGGTTAATGGAACAGACTTTCGATTTTTCTTCTTATAACAGCATAAAACGTTTATCCGAAGATGAACTCACAGCCTTGTGGGGAAAATATCTTGCAGATAAAAACGATAAAAAATCCAGAGATGAAATTATTGTTCAATATATTTATCTCGTTCGTTATGTTGTTAATCGTGTAAAAGTTTCACTTCCTGTAACAATTTCTATAGAAGATATTGCAGGTTACGGCGTAGAGGGCTTAATTAATGCGATAGAACGTTTTTCACCGGCACATAATACAAGATTTGAAACTTATGCTCTAATAAGAATTCGCGGTGCAATATTAGATAAAATCAGAGCTCAAGACTTTTTACCAAGAACAGTCAGAAAAAAAATAAAAGACGTAAAACAGGCAACCGAAACCCTAAAACAAGAATACGGCAGAATGCCTACACCGGCAGAAATTGCAAATTATCTCGACATGGACGTGGAAAAAGTTAATCAAATTATTTCTGAAGACGTAACCATAACATCTATTTATGACAAAAAGGGGGCAGGCGAAGATAGTCTTGAAATTATTGATACCATTGAGGATTCAAACAGGCAAACACCTCACGAACGAATGGAAGAAAAAAATGTTAAAACAGATTTGCAGAGGGCACTTATGAGATTACCGGAAAGAGAACGCATTTTAATGGTTTTGTATTATCAAGAAAACATGACAATGAAAGAGATAGGTTCAACGCTTGGCATGTCAGAATCCCGAGTTTGTCAGCTTCATGCTCAAGGCTTGATGAAGCTTAAAAATATTCTTAATCAAGACAAAAGCGCACGCATGCAAAAAGCAATTGTGTAAGTTGTAAATATTTTACTAAGGTTTGCTTATAGACAAAACGTATTTGTTGTTATCAAAATATTTTTCTGCACATTTCAAAATCTTATCTGTCGTTACGGACTGAACTTGTTCTAAAATATCATCCGTATAATTAAACCCTAAACCAAGCACTCCGTATTTTGCAAATGTACATGCCTGCTGAATATTCGTTTCTCTTAAAAATTCGTATTTACCTGCTATGTTTGTTTTTGCGTCCTCAAGTTCCTGCTCTGAAACCTTAATCGTTCTGATTTTTTCAATTTCTTCATCAAAACCTTTTAAACAAGTATCAATATTTTTAGCTTCTGTTGCAATATAAATCATAAAGTTTCCTGCAAGCTTGTAAGTTTCATAAGAACTCCTTACAACATAAGCAAGCCCGCGCTTGTCTCTCAATTCTGCAAAAAGTCTTGATGACAGACCGCTTGCTCCAAGTATTATATTTAATAACACCAATGCAGGATAATCCGCCTCACCATAAGTAGGAACAAGCCATCCCTTTATAATATGCGCCTGATTTATATCCTCTTTTATTGACTCAACCCTTTTAACCTCTTTTAATTCCGGCCTGTCAATAAAGAAATTATTGTTTGTAGATAACGGAAGTTTACCAATCGTTGCTTCTATTTGAGGCAAAATTTCTTCTAATTCTAAAGTACCAACAATAGCAAGACTTTTTTTGCTGTTGTTAAGTATGTAATTATATGCATTAATGACATCATTTTTTGAAATTGAATTTAGATTTTCAAGAACTTTAGTCATAGAATTGCCATAATAATGGTTCTCAAATATAGTGCGACAATATGCATCCATTGCAATTGCACGCGGAGAATCTAATTCAGCGGAAATTTCACCTGCAAGCTTAATTCTTTCTTTTTCAAATTCTTCGAAAGTAGAATTTTTCAAGACTTCATTCATCAAATCTAAAGCCTTAGAAAAATCTTCATTAAGACATACAAGCTTTATTCTTAAATAATTCGGGAATAATTCTGTCGAAAAATCAATCGCATATTTTTCAAACTCATTTGCAAGCTCCTCAGAATTATAATTTTTTGTACCCTGAAGCAACAGACGCGACATAAGTGAATATATCCCTGCTCCTGCTTCCGGCTGATTTACTGAAATATTAAGGCATAATGCCATTCTTGGAGTATTTATATTTTGTTTGTAAATGTATTCAATATTATTATTTAATTTAGATATTTTTTTCATTACACTTCCTCTTACAAAAGGATTTTATCATATAAGAAATTAAAAGACAAATTGAGTTTAAAAATTAAAATCAAAAATTTCTTGTAAATTTAAATTTAATGCATTGGCAATCAAACAAATTGTTTCCAAACTTGGTGACATTGCTTTTCTTTCAATTGCACTGACAGTTGTTCTATGAATACCCGCGAGCTCTGCAAGTTTTTCTTGAGACAGCTTATGTTTAACCCGTTCTATCTGGATTTTTTGAGAAAACATTTCATGCACATTATCAATATCAATACTCATAAAAATATAATATAAACTTGACATATTTTATACTACAGCATATATTATATTTATGATATTATATTATTCAAAATATAGAATTTATAATTCATAATGTTGGCATTGTATGAAAAGGAGATAACATGAAAAAATTTGCATTCACTTTAGCAGAAACACTAATTGCTATGGTAATTATTGGAGTAGTTGCAGCAATGATTTTACCGCAATTGATTGCAAACTTTAAAGCTAAAGTTTATACCCGACAAAAGCAAGTCATACAGAGAAAAATCAATCAAGGAACGGAAGGAATGCAAGTTCGAGGTGCGCTTATGAGCAATTACAACTCGACACAAGATTTTATTGAAGAGTTGTCTAAAGATACGAAAATAATTTCGGTTTGTGATAGCAACAATTTACGTAAATGTTGGACTTATGATGAAGTGAATGTTGAACAAAATGAGGGTGAAGTAAAAAAAGTAAAAGTTTCTGAGCAAAAAAACGGTAAAGCCGCTTTTATGATGAATGATGATTATCTTGAAACAGCAGGAGTAATTTTTGGTAATGGTGTGACAATGCTGCTTTCTTACAAAAAAGATTGC
>CADBQQ010000017.1 GCA_902796825.1 uncultured bacterium | reverse complement strand
CTTTGTGGGTGCGTTTTTTAAGTTCATCCATTGACAAATTGATTTCGTAAGTTGTCATAATCTCTCCTTATTTTCTGTATTTTATGTGTAAATTATATCATAAGGAGAAATTTTATAAAATATTCTTTAATTTAGTCCAATAATCATTAATATTTCCATTGAGCATGCCGTGTTTTTGTAAGATAAGTTCAAGCAGTAATTCGCATTTGCCTTTAGTATCTTTATCATCACTTTGGCAGTAGTGATAAGCGATTTCAATCCAGTATTGTTCATCTTGAACTTGATTTACAATATCGTAAATTTGGTTAATGGTTTCAGTTTGTTTTTCGTTAAATTTTTTCATATTATCTCCATATAAATGTACTATTTTCTATAAAAATGTACCTTATTGTCAGCTAAAAATAGATTTTTGTCAAATATTGTAGAAAAAATTACAATGTAGTTGATGAGTATTCGTGAAGACATAAAAGTTTTGATTGCAAGGCAGGCTTTGACTATGACAAAAGTTGCCGAACTGTTGACTGCAAGAGGTACGAAAACCTCTCCCAAGAGTTTATCTAATAAGCTTGCAAGAAAGACCATAAAATTTGAAGAAGTGCGCGAAATCGCCGATATACTCGGCTATAAAATTGAATTTGTAGAAAAATAAAAAGATTTGCCCTTATTTATGATATGTTCCGCCGTTTATGATTTTATAAGCACGGTAAAGTTGTTCTACAAGTATTAGTCGTGCAAATTCATGCAGAAATGTCATTTTTGACATGCTCATTTTTAAATTTGCCCGCTCTGATATGTTTTTGCCTATGCCGTAAGATGAACCTATTACAAAGACAAGTTCTTGTGTGCCGTCATTTGTAAGTGTTTTAATTTTTTTGGCAAACTCCTCACTTGAAAATTCTTTGCCTAAAATCTCTAACGTAATAACATAATCTGTAGGTTTGATATTTGAAAGAATTTTTTCACCCTCTTGAAGTAAAATTTTATCCTTCAAGTTTGTGTCTTTTATTTCTATCGGGTTCAGTTCAATTATTGATACGGGTGCAAACGGAGACAAGCGTTTAAGAAATTCGTCAATCCCTGATTTAATATATTTTTCTTTTATTTTGCCTAAAGCTATAATTTTAATTTTCAATTTTGTTGCTTTCTATATAAACTGATCTTGTCGGGAATGCAAAATCAATACCGGCTTCGCGGAACCCTTTGATTACGCGTTCTAAAAATTCTCCGCGAATCATAAGAAATTTAAAATACGAGCCGGATTTTATATATCCCATAAACCTTATATTTATTGAACTTTCGCCCATGTCGTGAACTGCAATTGTGAAATCTTTATGAATTTCTTTGTGGTTTGATGCAATTTCTTTTAATATTTGGCGGGCTTTTTCTATGGCTTCGCTGCTTGTAGAATAAGTTACTCCGAATGTCACTTTTAATAATCTTTTTTTCGCCTTAGAAACATTTGTAATTACTGCATTTGCCGCAACGTTATTAGGTACGGTGATTAAAAAATTATCTAAATCACGAATTTTTGTTGAGCGAATATTTATATCTTCTACGTAACCTTCAATTCCATCAACTTTTACGTAGTCTCCTATTTTGTATACATGATCGGACAGAATTGAAATACTGCCGAAAACATTTGCTATAGTTTCTTTTGCAGCCATACCTACAGCCAAACCGCCTATTCCGAAGCCTGCAATTATTGAAGAAACCGAATACCCTTGACTTTGCAATACTCCTGTTATTGCGATAAAAATAAGTACAGCTTTGAGTATTTTCATTAAAATCGGAACAAATCTCAAAAGCGGTGAATTAGATTCTTCGCTTTTAATTTTGTTCATTACTTTTGCATTAACAATATCTATTATTTTAAATAATATAATTAACGCTACAGTATTTATTCCGACAGCAATAAGCCCTTTTTGGATTGTTGTAAGCATTTTATTTCCCTCTTTTTATTTTAATTATATGTTATAATTCTCTATATAAAAGAGTCATGCCGTTAATTGCGTGAAATTTTTACTTTTGTTTAAATTTGATTAGAGAATTATGTTTAGTATTACTGACGAAAACAAAAATATTATAAAATTTGTTATAATAATATTATGCTTGCTAGCAGGAATAGTTTTTGTAAAAGTTTTTCAAACTTCCGCAAAAACCGAAAGAATATATAAACAGGCTTTAAAAGATTATCAAAATCAAAATTATCAAAATGCTTATTACTTATTTTCAAGGATTAGCCCGATAGCAAAACTCAAACCTGCTGCGATGTATCGTCAGGCTCTTTGTGCGAAGGCTTTGGGGGATAAACATTCTGAATTAAAAATATATAGAATGTTTCTTCAAAAATACCCTATGAGCAAATTGACCCCTGAAATCAAGTATGAAGCAGGACAATTAATGGCAGAGACTTCCGGTAAATCTGCTTCAAGATATTTTAAAGATGTTGTACATAGTTCAAATATAAGTGAAGATTATAAAGTAGCTTCAAAGTATTATTTAGCAAAAATATCTGCTGCAAATATCAAATATTCTTCAAATAAAATTTATTACGAAAAAAAAGAAAAAATAGAAGATGCATTTAGAGAATATCTTGAAAAATACCCCGATGGCAGATTAGCGCCAAAAGTTGCATCTGATTGGATTAAATTTAATCCGGAATTAAATTCTGGCGATAGAATACTTACCGCAATGGCTTATTCTATTGCGGGGCATAGCGACAAATCTAAAGAATTACTTCAAGATACCGATGATAAAAACAGTTGGGCGGTAAAAGCTTTAAATGCTTATGCTTTTAAGGATTATGCAAACGGAAATTCTTTAGTGGAAATGGGAGTGGCAAATCCTTCCGTAAATATTGCGGATTATAAACGTGCTGTAGATGAATATGTAAAAGTTGACGGTAATTCCGCAAATAAGCTTCTTTCATTTGCATCAGGAAGCGGAAAGGATTATATTTGGGATTTAGCATGCGAAGAAGCTGTTCAAAAAGGTAAATGTTATAGTGATTTATATGCAAATTTCCCGGATGGTGAATATGCTCAAAATGCTCTTTTGAATGTTTTTGCGGATTTAGTCATAAAAAAACAATATGCTTCTGCAAAAAAAGTCGGCCAAGATTATTTGCTTAAATATCCGGAAGAAAGTAAAAACGCGCCTTATGTATTATTCTGGCTCGGGAAAATTTCTCAAAAGTATGATACTTCCGAATTTGTAAAATATTATCAGGATGTAATTAATAATTATCCTGATACATACTATGCATATCGTGCATTCTGGATTTTAAAAGGTATTTCTTCTCCGCTAATCAAAGCTAATCTAAATATAAAACCTGTAATTTATCCTTACAAATTTCCTATGAAAGGCAGTATTTTGTATAGCTTGATTAAGGTAAATGATTATGATTTACTAACGAAATTTGTTAATGATGAGTTTATTAAAAGTTGGGCAGAGTACCAAAAAGGAAATTATTCCGTTTCTTCCCATATTGCTCAGCAGGCAATGGAGAAAATTAAGGAAAAACCTCTAAAATCCGATATTCGTTGGCGGCTTGTGTATCCTCTAAATTATTACAAACAAATTTTGGCTAACTCTCAAGACGAAGTAACTCAAGCTTTAATTATGGCAATAATCAGAGAAGAAAGTTATTTTAATATGAATGCACAAAGTGATGCCGGAGCGATAGGGCTGATGCAGTTAATGCCGTCTACAGCGCACGAAATAGGAGAAAAATACGGAATTAGTTTTAGTAATATGGGTTTGTTTAATCCTGAATTAAATATCAAATTAGGCAGTATGTATTATTCTTCTTTGCGTAATATGTTTAATAATAATGACATATACTCTGTTGCCTCATACAATGGCGGCTCAGGCGCTGTTAATAATTGGGAAACTCAGCTCAAATATTCAGACATTGATGAATTTGTCGAGCAAATACCTTACGAAGAAACAAAGAATTATATAAAGAAAGTCTTTAAAAGTTATTGGAATTATATAAGGATTTATCAGGATTAAAAATTGTATAAATCATACTTTTGGTTCATTACAAATTTAGTCTTATTGCTACAATTGTTATATTATGAAAAAGATTTTAATAATTTTATCACTAGTAGTAATAAATTTATTCTTTGCAAGCCCTTCTTATGCAATTAAAATAGGACTTTTAACTCTTGTAGATCAAGCGGGAATAGGTACAAATGTTAAGGGGCGTATTATTGATGTTCATACAAACAAGACAGTTTGTACTCTTGATGCTATGAAAGGTTATATAATAGTTGTCCATAACGGCAAACTTGCCATAAAAAGCGCAGGACATTATTACACCTTAGGAACGGATTCTGTTGTTGCCAAACCTGATAATGAAGGTTACATTAGTACAAAAGGTAAGTGGTATCGCGGAAAGTTGATGTTAAGAGTTTATGATGGTAAATTAACCGTTATAAATGATGTTAATTTGGAAGATTATATGCGCGGAGTATTGCCGTCAGAAATGCCTGCTTCATGGGAATATGAAGCTTTAAAGGCACAAGCAATTGCAGCAAGAAGTTATGCACTTGCAAATCTGGGTAAGCAAGCAAAATTCGGATACGATTTAAAAGATAATACCGAAGATCAGGCTTACGGCGGGGCTTCTGCTGAAACAAACAGAACAAATAAAGTTATTGATGAAACAGAGGGGCTTGTGCTTACTTATGATATGAAAATTATTTCTGCTTATTATTCAGCATCAGCAGGTGGCATGACAAATACAAATTCATGGGGAAATAACTTGCCTTATTTACATTCGGTACCGTCATTTGATGATAATGTAAAGAAAAACGGGCATGGCGTTGGCATGTCACAAAATGGTGCAAATAATCTAGCAAAACAAGGATATAATGCTTATCAAATTCTCCAATATTTTTATCAGAATGTGAAATTTGCTAAACTTAATGATTAGATAAAAAGCTTTAAACAAAGGGTTTTCCTATGTATATAATCCAGTATATACAGTAAATTCAATGTTTTTTAAAAAAATAATCTTCAAAACCCTTGACAGACTTAACAAAAGTGCTATAATAAATTTGTCGATTAGAAATACTGCGGGAAAATGGTCCGTAGTTAAAGGAAGAAGGAGGTTCATAATGAACAAAGAAGAATTAGTAAAAGAAGTATCAAAGAAAGCAAAAGTTTCTCAAAAAGCTACTGCAGACATTTTAGCTGCTGTTTTGGATACTATTGAAAAAACAGTTTCTAAAGGTAAAAAAGTTACTTTAGTTGGTTTCGGTACTTTTGAATCTCGTAAGAGAGCTGCAAGAACAGGCAGAAACCCTCAAACTGGTGCTGCTTTGAAAATCGCTGCTAAGAAAGTTCCTGCTTTCTCAGCTGGTAAAAAATTCAAAGAACTTGTAAAATAGTTTATTACAAGTGTAAACAAGCTATAAAGAGCCGTAAATCTTGTATTTACGGCTCTTTAGTTGTACGGACTATTGTAAATATATGATTTTTATGCTATTATCAAATTGTAATAAATTTTGGGCAGTGAGGTATTTAATGAAAAGTTCAACGTTAATAAGATCAATGCTTTCTAAAGAAAATATGGATATGATTGAAAGCTTGTCAGAAGAAAATAATAATATTAATAATGCATCAGAAAAGCAGTCTCAAACTCCTGAAGAATATGTCAGATCTGCTTCTGAAGAAAATCTGAGTAAATCTCAAGAGATTGATTTATTATGGCAAAACTTTAAAATTGCCCAGTTTTCTAACAAATCTCCGGCGGTTTATATAACTATCGGTTTCATTGGCGGGATTTTATCAACATTGCTTGTAGGCGGGATTTTTGGGTATTTTATCTCCAAACCGGATGTAAAAATTTCTTTGCCGCAAATCTCTTTGCCTCAATCAGCTGTTGTTCAAGAGGAACAAGAAGATGTTAATGCGCGTGTGGTTGTTCCTGACGAAAACGGAGAACCTCAAGTTGCACAAAGCAATGAACAAATTCAAGACAGTGTTCAGTCTGTTGAAGAAAATGTGCAATCTTCTTCGGGTGTGAAAAAACATGTTGTTTCTGATGGGGAAACTGTAGAAGCTATTATTAAGCATTATTATGGGTCATACACTCCGGATAGAGCGGAAAAAATTAAGCAGGCAAATAATTTGAAATCTCTTGACAGAATTAGTATCGGTCAAGAATTGATTATCCCTTAAATTTATGAAGGTCTCAATGAATAAATTTGGCAAATTTTTATGTGCTTCGCTATTAATTAGCGCAATGTCTTGTCCTTGTTTTGCGCAGGATTTTGTGTGGAAAAACGATTTACGTACTAAATTTTTTAATAACGAAGCCGTAATAATGGAAATTAATATCCGTTCATTTAATTCGCAGGATTTAAATGGAGATGGTTTTATTCAGGAGAATTTGGGTGAAACTCGAGGCACTTTTTTAAATGCAGTTGACAGATTAGATGAATTAAAAAATCTGGGGATAAATACTCTCCATGTTTTGCCGATTACCCCAACAGGAAAGCTTAAAGCTATGGGAACGGCGGGAAGCTTATATTCTGCTGCGGATTTTTCTTCAGTAAATCCTGATATGGTAGATGAAAAATCCGGCTTGACTCCTGAACAACAGGTTAAAACCTTTATAGAAGAAGCTCATAAACGTAATATTCGTGTAATAGTGGATGTACCTGCTTGTGCGTCGTACGATTTATATTTACAAAGACCTGATTTGTTTGTTAAAGGAGAATCTGGCGAGCCTGTTATCCCGTCGGATTGGACAGATGTAAGGTTGTTGGCGGTAGGAACGGAGAATAAAATTAATCCTAATGTTTACGGCTTATACAAAGATTTTGTTAAATTCGCGCTCCGTCTGGGTTTTGATGGCATTAGAGCTGATGTTGCAACAAGTAAAACGTATTCATTTTGGCAAGAGTTGATTAAATATGCTCAATCAAAGGATCCGGAATTCTTGTGGCTTGCGGAAGCCTCAGAATCTTGGAGCGGGAAAATTTCGCCGCAAGCTGTTTTTACTCCGTATGATAAACTGCTTGAAGCCGGCTTTGATGGCTATTACGGCTCATTTTTTAATTTAAAGAATTGGAAAAATTCAAACGAGCTTTATTCCCAAATATCTAAAACCCTTTCAGAAACTAAAAAATACAAAGATAAAAAAAGTGTAATCGGGAGTTTTTCAACTCATGACGAAATCAGTCCTATTCTTATAAAAGGTGCGAATTTAAGTAATATGATGATATGGCTTAGCGCAACTTTGCCTATAAATTCATATTTTGTCGACGGGTTTCAAACGGGTGATGATTATTTGTATAAAATGGGCAATAAGCCTGCTTTAAATTCTAATACAGATGATGATATTTATTTCACTCATCGTGGGCAAATCGATATTTTTAATCTGTCAAGAAAGCCGCAAGGCAATAATCAAAATATAAAAAATAATTTTTTACTCGGAAATAATGTAAAAAACAGTATATTACCTGTTTTAAATAATGGGACTTTTACTCCGTTAAAAACAAAGAATGATAAAATTTTTGCATATATGTTTGAATATAATAAAAAACAGGTAATAACTATTGGAAATCTTGATTTTGAAAATTCGCAAAAAGCGCAGTTGAAAATTCCGAAATACACAAAGAAATCAACTGTATTGCCGATAAAAATAACAACAATGCCGGATATAAAATCAGGTAAAATTCACGTCAATATGTCATCGGGAGAAATAATTGTTTTAATTATAAACCTTTAGGCATTATTATTTCTTTGTGATTTTACTCTGTCCATGATTTCTTGGAATTCGCTTTCTTCTATAGTTTCTTTTTCAAGAAGTTCATGCGCAATTGCTTCGAGCATATCACGGTTTTCTGTTAACAAGCGTTTTGCTTCTTCATAGCGTTCATCTACGATGTGTTTTATTTCCGCATCAATTTCGTAAGCAATTTGCTCGGAGTAATCTCTCTGGTGTCCGAAATCTCTGCCCATAAAGACATTTTCTTGATTTTTACCGTAGACTACATTTCCTAATTTGTCGGACATGCCCCAAGCTGTTACCATTTTCTTTGCGGTATCTGTAACATTTTTGAGGTCTTGAGAAGCACCTGTGCTTACTTTTTCTTTACCGTAAACAATTTCTTCTGCTGCGCGTCCGCCAAGTGCCATTGTAATTTGTGCTAATAATTTAGCTTTGCTTACGTGAACACTTTCGTCTTTTGGACGGGTCCAAGTTACACCAAGAGCCATGCCGCGCGGAATTATTGAAACTTTATGAAGTTCGTTTGCATCAGGTAAAAGCTTGTCAATTAAGGCATGACCTACTTCGTGGTATGAAGTTAATTCTTTGTCCTCATCGGTTAATACTCTGCTTTTCTTTTCAATACCTGCGATTACTCTGTCGATTGAAGCATCGACATCTTCCATTGTAATCATAGTTTTGTTTTTTCTGGCTGCAAGCAGGGCAGATTCATTTAGCAAGTTTTGTAAATCTGCGCCGGAAAATCCCGGAGTTCTTTTTGCAAGAATTTTTAAATCTACATCTTTATCTAATTTTTTGTTTTTAGCGTGAACTTCTAAAATTTGTTCTCTTCCTTTAACATCCGGAGCGTTTATGTATATTTGCCTGTCAAATCTTCCCGGTCTTAAAAGCGCGTTATCAAGAATATCAGGTCTGTTTGTAGCCGCGATTACTATGATGTTTGTATTTACGTCAAAACCATCCATTTCAACAAGCAGCTGGTTAAGAGTTTGTTCTCTTTCATCATGACCACCGCCCAATCCTGCTCCGCGTTGGCGTCCTACGGCATCAATTTCATCAATAAATATAATACAAGGCTGATGTTTTTTCGCTTGATCGAATAGGTCACGAACACGGCTTGCGCCTACACCGACAAACATTTCTACAAAATCAGAACCGGAAATTGAGAAGAATGGTACGTTCGCTTCTCCTGCAACGGCTTTTGCCATAAGTGTTTTACCTGTTCCCGGAGGGCCTACAAGAAGTACGCCTTTTGGAATTTTTGCGCCTAATTTTATATATTTTTCCCCATTTTTTAGAAAATCTACTATTTCTTCAAGTTCTTTTTTTTCTTCATCAATTCCGGCAACGTCTTTGAATGTAGTTTTAACTTTTGAGTCTAAAAGCATTTTTGCTTTACTTTTTCCAAAAGACATTGCTTGATTTCCGCCCATTTGAATGGCTTTTGCCATGAATGCAAGTGAGCCGAGAATTATAATTGCGGTTAATATATTCCATGTCATTTTATTTGTTTCAGGAGCTTTTTTAACGTTTATATCTGCGCCAGAAGCATTCAATTTATCCATTAGTTTAGGATCGCTGATAGGAATTTGTACTTTATATTGGTATAAAGGGGCTTTTATGAAATTATTATTAGGTGTCAAGAAAGGAGAAGAAGTGTCGGTTTCTTGAACTGCCGGTTTTTCTGCCTTTGGTTGTTCTTTTGGTATTGCAATAATTAAATCATTATACTTTTCGATTTTAGAAAATTCTTTATTTTCAAGTTTTTCTAGAAAGTTTGTATAAGAGATTTCTGTAGTGCTTGTTTCAGGACCTGTCATAAATATTGTCGAAATAAACACTATTACGATAATTGCAAGTATAACGTACATTCCTGTAGATTGACTTTTGTTCATAAAATAACCTTTCAAAAAATAACTCTGAAAAGATTATAACTTAAAAAATAAATAAATAAAAGACATTAGTCGTCAATAAGTTTAAAATTTTTAGGCAATAGTTTTTTAACTTCGATAATAAAATCTAAAAAATCCATTCCGAGAGCTTCGGATAGTTTCCATAGAGTCGTAATTTGTACATCTCTTTGCCCCTTTTCAAGCTTAGCAAGAGAACTGCTTGGAATATCATATTCATAGCTTAAAAGTAAAATACCTTTATTAATGTTTGCTCTTTTTTGTTTAACAACATTACCGATTGCGTTAATAAGCAATTGTTTCTTTTCTTCATTGAGTTTTCTGACATTCCCCATTTTTGAATTCTACCTCTATATGCTAAATTTGACATTACTTATTAACCATGATATATATAGCATGGCTTAAAAGATATAAGGGAGAAAGTTTATGGAAAAGAAAAACGGATTCACGCTCGCAGAAGTGTTGATAACGCTAGCCATCGTCGGCGTAGTCGCGGCAATGACAATTCCAACACTGATTGCGAAGATTAACGACATTGTTACCGAAAACCAAGTTAAGGTCTTTAAATCTAAGGTGGTTAAGGGTCTTAATTTAACCAAAACCGCAGGTGACATGGTCTCTTATGATTCAACTTATGACTTTTTAACACAGGCACTGTCTAAACATCTTAAAATAGCTAAGATATGTGACAGCTCTCACATGAGAGATTGTGTACCTTATGATGAAATCAAGTACATGTCAGATAAAACAACAGAAGATGTTGTTGAAGTTAAGGATTTAAATACGGCAGAAAAATTAAATCTTAGTGAAGATGACGGATTTAAAGATGTAGCCTCATTCGTTCTTGGAGACGGAACAGTTGTAATAGCTTCTTACAAATTGGATTGTCTTGTAGATACAGAAGAATTGGACAAGGATTTTAGTCCATGCTTTGCGGGGCTTTATGATTTAAACGGAACAAGAAAACCTAATAAATTAGGTAAAGATTTACTTTCAATTAACAGTGCAGGTATTAGTGTAAGTAAAGGCCCTGCTGTACTTGCAACAATTGGTGGAGTAAATCTAATAAGTACTGCACAAGTTCCTGCATACGTAACCAAAGCAGAATGTGAACAATTAAAGGCAGACGGTTACCCAATCAAAGAATGTTATTATGATAATGATTATTGGGCGGGTGCAATGAAACAATGTCAAGATGCAGGCGGTAGACTGCCTACAGAACAAGAACTGGCTGATATCGCAACAGCACTCTATGGCGGCAAACAAGGCGGTGGCAGCTTTAGTGCAAGTGACAGTGGATGGATAAACGGCGCAGGCACAATCGGCTCAGGCGAAGCTATACCTGAAGCACTTTCAGGCTTAGGTTCGTATTGGTACAACTTGTGGTCCTCCCGCGAGACCAGCGTTAGCAGCGCGAACTACCGGGGCTTCAACAGTTCGGGTACGCTACGGTACGCCAGCGGCACCCGCCTCATTTCCAATATCCGTGCGGTCTGCGTAGTGGATTAGTATTACTAAACCTGATTTACGTACAATTCAATATCCTCATCCGTAATCATTTCGGTCGTGGCAATGAGGATATTGTTTTTGTCAAGTTTTAT
>CADBQQ010000016.1 GCA_902796825.1 uncultured bacterium | reverse complement strand
TGGGTGGAGCATTACAAATGATTAACGAACGAAGCTCAGCCTGCGGGTTTCTGCTTGGTTGTTCGCAATAAACGGCATTGCAGGCGGATCTCAACGCCCCGCCTTTCAGCCTCTGCTCACAATCCGCTTTCTGACCGCTTTCTTTCCCCGCACAAAGAAAGCGGGCAATAATAAAACATGGCATTGGCCAATGTTATGTTGGGCTGAAAGCCCAACTTACGTTTTATCTTTGAATTTGATCTAAAAACTTTTTCAGTGCAATTTTTACATGTGAATATGTAAGCCCGCCTTGCATATAAGCAACATAAGGCTCGCGCATAGGTCCATCCGCTGATAATTCTATTGTTGAACCCTCAATAAAAGTTCCGCCCGCCATAATGACCTTATCCTCATATCCCGGAATATATTCAGGAATTGGTGTTACATAAGCATTTATCGGTGATAAAGACTGAATTGTTCGGCAAAACTGCTCTAATAATTCAGGTTTCCCGAATGTTATATTTTGAATTATATCAGTTCTTTTTTCGTAAAATTTCGGATAAGACTCATAACCGATTTTATCAAATATTTTTGCAGCAAGAACCGCACCCTTAACCGCATCACATACAACTGACGGTGCCATAAACAAACCTTGAAAAATTAATCTGTGCTGATTAAACATTGCGCCGCCCTCTAAACCGATGCCCGGAGCAGTTAAACGGTTTGCGCTGCGTTCAACGTAAATAGATTTTCCCGCAATATATCCGCCGGCTTCTACAAGACCGCCTCCGGGATTTTTAATTAAAGAACCGCCGATTAAATCAGCACCAACCTCCAAAGGTTCACGACTGTCAACAAATTCTCCATAGCAATTGTCCACAAAACAAATACAATCAGGATTTTTTGATTTTACGATTTTACAAATTTTTTCAATTACTTCTATAGTCAGAGATTTACGGGTAGAATAACCCTTTGAACGCTGAATTAAAACCATTGTGGTTGTTTCATCCACCATTTTTTCTATAGCCGCAAAATCAACATCAGTATTATTAATTAACGGAACTTCTTCATACAAAACACCATTACCGATTAAAGAAGCGCGCTTTGTTTCTTCATCTCCCATTGTACCAATAACTTCTTGCATTGTATCATAAGGCGTTCCTGCGACCGAAAGAAGTTTATCCCCTGATTTTAAATTACCGAATAAAGCACATGCAAGTGTGTGAGTTCCTGAAGCGAAATGAATACGGACAAGTGCTTTTTCAGCTTTAAAGACCTGCGCAAAAACTCTATCTAGAACTTCACGTCCCAAATCATCATGGCCGTAACCGGAGACCGTGTAAAAATGCTCAGGTGCAACTTTATTATCAAAAAAAGCTTCCAAAACTTTTTCTTGATTTATATCACGAATTTCTTCTATATGTTCAAATTGAAAACGAAGCTCATTTTCAGCTTGTTTTATTAAATCTTTGCTATCCATAAAATAATTATAATACAAACACAAGCTTGCCTGATTAGGGATAAAAAAAATTATTAATTATCAATATATTGTCTGCATGAAAAAACTAATAATAATATTAACTATATTTTTATGTTTACCCTGTCACAGCTCACAGTATGGAGTTTACATGCCGGAAAATTATAACGGCAATTTTGAAAATTCTTCACAAGAGCGGCTGCTTTTTATTGTTGATTTGTCAAACAGCATGAACGAAAGCCTCGAAAATTCAACCAAATTTAAATTGATGACCCAAACAATGAAGCGAATTTTACCACAAATAAATCCCGATACGTGGGTGGGTTTAAGAATATACGGGCATAGAATGGGGTTTACACCAATAGAAGCTTGCAGAGCCTCAAGCCTGATAAGCCCAATTTCACAAAATAATTCTGCTAATATTGAAAATGCCCTTATGCAAAGAAAACCTCGCGGAATGACACCGATTACGTACTCTTTAAAACAAGCAATAAAATACGATTTTATGGGTTTTAAAGGTAAAAAACATATTATTCTTATGACAGACGGAGGCGAAAATTGCGACGAAAGCCCTTGCAAATTTGTAATGAACTTAATAAAAATAAGACGAGACGTACAAATTGACGTAATTGCATTTAATATAAATGATTCGGACGATTTGGCACAACTTGAATGCACTGCTCTTGTCACAAGCGGAAAGTTTTATAATGCGCAAACTGCCGCACAATTATATAACGGATTTAACGATAGTATTGGAGGAGTAAAAAATGTTGAAGCAAGAATTGTTCTGCCTCAGGTTAATAAATAATCATTTGCGCTTGCGAAAAACAATATCATAATCAAGAGTATCAGCAATCATTTCGGCTTCATTAAATTTTAATGTATTATTTCGCAATTTTTTAGCCATACCGTCAGCAGTATATTTTAGCCCTTTCTTAGAAACAATCAGTTTAACTAATTTTGCAATTGTTAATCCCTCTTGCAACATCAAAATTCTAATCTCTTTATTTGCACTCATAAATTTATGTTATCAATTATTGACAGATATAATCAAATATGATATTAATGAAGCGTAATTTTACTTATATAAGCATAAAAGAGATTAATATATTAAAATAGGAGAAAAGTATGAGAAAAGAAAGAGCTTTCACATTGGCAGAAGTCTTGATTACACTGGCAATCATCGGTGTAGTCGCAGCAATGACAATTCCAACACTGATTGCGAAAATCAATGACATTGTTAACACAAATACCGTTAAAGTGTTCAATTCAAAAGTCTTGAAAGGTATTAATTTAACAAAGACAGCGGGTGACTTGAATGATACTTATGACTCAACGTATCA
>CADBQQ010000015.1 GCA_902796825.1 uncultured bacterium | reverse complement strand
TACAAAGGCGTTCTCGTCGCTATCTTCCTATGTATTAAAAGAGACTCACTTTTTGTAAGTCTCTTTTAATTAGCGGACGACGCGACTCGAACGCGCGACAGTCTGCTTGGAAGGCAGATACTCTACCAACTGAGTTACGTCCGCAAAACTATTTGATTGTCACCCCCAAATATTAACATAACCGTTTTTTAAAATCAAGATATTTATTTCATGACTTTGTAATACTAAAGTATTATTTCAAAATACCCAAAAAGTATTACCTGAAATTATTCTGTGGGATGGTGTAATATCCTGAATAAAAGTTTATTATATATATGTAAGTTCAAAGCATCCAAGTCACTTTTTCGGGGTTGCGACAAGATTTTATCTTTTTGCGGTTTGGTTTAAAATGGTTTGAACTTACACTTTAAAAGCAAATTTTTCATGTTTTATAACTTCCGGCTTGCTATGCAGCACTTGCGCAGCAAGTCTTTTTATTTTATAATCATTCCGTAAAAATATAGGAGTAAATTATGAGCGAAGAAATCAGAGCTAGCCATATCCTTGTTGAAACAGAACAAGAAGCCAAAGATTTATACGAAAAATTGAACAGCGGGAATATATCCTTTGAAGAAGCTGCTATGGAAAATTCTCTATGCCCGTCAGGACAAGCCGGAGGGGATTTAGGATTTTTCGGCAAAGGTTTAATGGTTAAACCTTTTGAAGATGCAGCTTTCGCTCTTGAAAAAGGAGAATTATCCAAACCTATTCAAACTCAATTCGGATGGCATTTAATAAAAGTTACCGAAAAATAATGACCAAAGTTGATATCAGAACATTTATGAAAGATAACAATTTACGTTATCTTTTAGTTAATTCCACTAATGAATTTTTGGTGGAATATAATACTTTGGAAGAAAATTCAAGATACAAATTAACAGGCTTTTCCGGCTCAACAGGAGAAGCCCTCGTTACACCTGAAACAATTTTCCTGTTTGTTGACGGCAGATACCACATTCAAGCAGACCTGGAAGTTAATCCGCAAAAAGTTACCGTTGTAAAACTTCAAGCCGGTCAAAAATATCTTGAAGAATTGATTGCCAGAATTCCGCAAAACGAAACTCTTGGGATTTTTTCCAAAAAAAATTCTCAAGAAAAATATGAAAAATTATGCCTCCACAGAAATATTAAACAACTTGATACTGACCCTTTTGATGAAAAAATAATACAAACCACCAAAAATAATATTGAACTTGATATCAAATATACCGGTCGTTCTAAAGATCAAAAAATTGCAGAGGTATCAAAACATCTATCCTCTGATGAAGCTATATATCTTACAGATTTAGATGAAGTTTCTTACCTATTTAATATGCGAAATTTTTCTCAAAACTATTCATCAAAAATAAAAGCTAAGGCATTTATATTTAAAGATAAAGCAGAACTTTTTACACAAGATAAACTTGATAAATTAGAAAGATTTATAAAAACAATTAATCACACGATTTATGTTGACAAAACCTCAATAAATGCCTATGATTACCGGCTTTTATCTTATGTAGCAAAAAGTATGGAAACAAACCCTGTTAAATTAATGAAAGCACAGAAAAATGATGCTGAAATTGAACACCTCAAAAATGCATTTGCAGCTACAGACAAGGCTTTATCTGCGGTAAGGGATTATATAGAAAATAATGAAAACATTTCTGAATATGACATTTCTAAAAAATTAGAACAAGAATTTTATAATAACGGGGCTAAAAATTTAAGTTTTAAGTCAATTGTTGCGCGCAATAAAAATTCTGCACTTGCTCATTATTCAAAATCCTCAAAAGAAGAAATCATTCAAAATGGAGATTTGGTATTAATTGATTGCGGTGCATATTTTGACGGAGGACTTGCAACTGACATTACAAGAGTTTTTGTAAAAAAAGAGCCGTCAGAATTACATAAAAAAATATACACAACCGTATTGAAAGCTTTTCTAAACGCATTTAATTACGGCAAAATTCACTCTCACAGACCGATAACAGGCTTTGAAATTGATAAATATGTTCATAATTTCTTTGACAGTCAGAATTTAGACGGATTTATATTTAATCACGGCTTAGGTCATGGGATTGGAGTAAATGTTCATGAATACCCGCCGAGTCTGAGTTCAGGAGAATTAGCAAAAGTTCCGATACTTGATGGTGAATGTTTTTCTATTGAACCGGGATTGTATAAAGAAGGATGCTTTGGGGTTAGATTAGAAAATTCGTGTTACTTTAAAAATGGACAAATACATTCTTTTTGCAAAATGAATTACGAGCGAAAATTGATTGATTTCAACATGCTAACAGAGAATGAAAAAGAATGGTTATCGGAATTTGAGGTAAAATAATGGAAATAACAAGCGTAAATAATGAACTTGTAAAAGAAACAAGCAAGCTTCAACAAAAAAAATACCGCAACGATACCGGTAAATTTTTAATTGAGGGGTACAAATCAATCAAAGAAGCTTTTGATTTTGGTATAGAATTAGAACACGTTTTCGTGAATAAAAATCATTTGTCCGAATTTGATTTTATAAAAAACTTGGTTATAGAAACAAATGAAGCCGTATTAAAAAAACTTTCAACTACAGAATCTGCACCAGTAGCTGTTGCTGTTGGATTACAAAAAACTTATGATATTGAAATTCTAAAAAAATTAAAGAAAGTTGTATTACTTGAAGCGATTAAAGACGCCGGCAATTTAGGAACAATAATACGCTCATCTGTTGCTTTTGGCGCAGAAGCTATTGTTTTATACGGTGAAAGCGTTGATATGTACAATCCTAAATGCGTACGTTCTACGGTAGGCAACCTTTGGAAAATACCTGTTATTCATATATCAAATATGTCAAAACTTGAAGAAATTTTTGCAAATTTTGAAAGAATTGCGACTTTACCGCGCGCAGATGTTACTTTAAAGAATTTCAAACCATCATTTCCGAGTTTAATTATGTTTGGAAGTGAGGCAGAGGGATTATCTGAAGATTTGGTAAAATTTGCAACAAATCCCGTCAAAATAGAAATGACAGAAAACGTAGAATCTCTAAATTTAGCATCTTCAGTTTCTGTCATTTTATATGAATTATTAGTTTAAAATTTATCTCTATAAACTAAGGTAAAGACGGATAATTATTAAATTTATACCCTTCTTTTATAGATTTATACAAACTTGTAATCTTTTTTACTCCTTTTTGATTATTCAAAGAAGAATAAATTGTTTCATCATTAAGAATGTATTCGCCAAGAAGTTCGTTATTAAAAGAACTGTATATTTTTATATTGTTCATTATTTTCATGGAATCATTTGATTTAGTTTGCGATTCAACATATTCTTTTGCACTGTTAAATACAGACATTTTATTTGAATCAGACATTTTGCTCCAAATTTTTGGATCCATAAAGAAATGGTACTCATCACCTACTTTTTTAACATCTGAAAAATAAGTTTTAATACTCAATTCTTGATATGTTTTTACAGTATTTTCAAGCTTGTATTTAAAATCAGGATGAGTTTTAGCATAATTTTGTGCGACCAAACCGAGTATTGCAAAAACACCAATTGTAAGCACAATATAAACAATCGGGATTATTACACCCCAGATAACAGCTTGAATACGTTGAGATTTGTGGAATTTTTCTATATCTTTATCAGTTTTGTTTTCATAAGCCCATTCATTTCCTTTCAATCCGCAAATTAGTGCAAAAGGAAACGATGCTGTTGTGAAAAACAACGGAATCATTAACAATGTAATAGGAGCCTTGTTAAATAATCCCCAAATCCATGTGCCTAAAAACGCACCCCAGTTAAATCTAACAACTTCATCGGCCGGTCTTTTTGAAGTTGTACCAACTGCACACATTAATATTAAAATTAACACGAAACTTATCCATTTAAATAGTATTCCAACAAAAAATACCGCCGATACAAGTATTGTTAAAGCCACGATTATTGAATAAAGATATATATTATTTTCACTCTGTTCAGGCGCGATGTCACGAATTCTGCGCACAATACTCGGGAATAATAATACCGCTGTAATAACTTCTCCAATCAACAGCCACCAAGTAGTACCGGAGGAGGTTAAATTCGCCAATACCGCAGGATTTATAAGTAAATATAAAATTGCAGGTGAATTAAAAATAAAATTTACGATTACTGATACAATAAGGTAATTGATAATAAAATTACGCCTGCCAAGTACACCCTCCATACTTAATAATTTTTTGTTTTCTTCCATTATATTTCTCCTTGTTTTATAAATTCTTCTGGTATAGAATTCTCAATACTTTTTTTACCGCTTTTTCTATTTTTAGCTTCTATTCCGTATTGACGAAGATTTTCAACTTCTTTAAAAATCGAGCCGTTATCTTCTTTAATTTTTTTCATTTCTGCATGTATAGTTTCGTGAGCACGATCAATGAACTGTTGTATATTTAAAAGATTTTGCGCATGATTTGCCAGCTGATTATACAATTTTGCACCGGTTTCAATAATATTTTGAACATTTTCATTTTGAGTTTGAGAAGTCCATAGGTTATTAATAAGCCTTAGTGTTACTATCAAAGACGAAACACCTGTTATAATAATATTTTTAGAGTTTGCAAGTTCTACAACCTTTACAAAATCGGGATCAGTATAAATCATATTAATACAACTCTCGATAGGTATAAACATTAAAATAAAACCCGGCTGATTAGTAAATTCTATTTCTTCGTAATTTTTTTTGCCAAGATTTATAATACAATCGGTTAAATCTTTTATAAAAAGTTTTTTAATACTTTCGTCATTTTGTGAATTACAATACTCCAGATAATTCTTCAAAATAACTTTAGAATCTATTATCAAATGTTTGTTTTGAGGAAGCATTATTACAAAATCAGGTTTCCCTTGCGGATATACAACTTGTTTTTTGTAGTGAATATTTTCTTTTAGACCGATGAAATTTAACACATTTTCAAGCCATTGTTCGCCGAATTCTCCTTTAGAATTCTGACTTGTCGTAAGCGCACGTGCATATTTTTCAGCTGTTGAAATAGCATTTTTAATCTCAAGAGAGTCTCTTTCATGACATTTTTGATAATTATCGATACTTGCTTTAAACTGAGTTAAAAGTTCATTAATCGGATTAATCTCTTTTGCTTTAAAAATTTCGATTTTATTTTCTAAAGCAGAGACATTTTGCATTAACAATTGCTCTTGTTGATTTTTCAATGCATCTTGAGCAACTTTAGCAAAAGCAATTTCCAACTTTTCAGAATTGCGCTCATGATTTTTATAAACACTAGATGCAACTATCCATGTAATTAGTACAGCAATTAAAGCACTTAAAAATGTTATTATAATATATAAAACCATATTTACCCCGCTATATTTTAGCATAATTAAAGCAGATTGTCATCTACTTGCGTGATTAGTTTTTTAAAGCTAATATAATAGGTATTGAGAGGAAAATTATGGCAGAACCAAGACAAAGAGTACAAGAACAGGATAAGATACTAAGACGGTCAAATTTTGATGCGGTAGAGAGTAATTTTACACCTGAACAAGTAAAAATAGAAGCCTCAAGATGCCTGCATTGTAAGAACCCGCGATGTGTTCAAGGTTGTCCGGTTAATATTCAAATACCTGATTTTATACAGGCCTTAAAAGAAGATAATCTTGAAAAAGCAGGTGATATTATTCGTCAAACCAGTATGCTTCCATCTGTTTGTGGCAGGGTTTGCCCTCAAGAAAGACAGTGTGAAGGGAATTGTATTCTGGGAATTAAGGGAGAAGCAGTGGCAATCGGGGCTTTAGAACGTTACGTTGGTGATAATACTAAAGCGGCAAAAACAGAAATTGTTTCAAGCGGAAAAAAAGTTGCCATTGTCGGTTCAGGCTGTGCAGGAATTACTGCTGCAGCTGATTTACGCAAAGCAGGGCACGAAGTCGTTGTTTTTGAAGCCCTACATAAACTTGGAGGCGTTCTTCGCTACGGAATTCCACCTTTCAGACTGCCGAGAACATTCTTAGATAGAGAAATCTCTAATCTTAAAGAAATGGGGGTTAAATTCCACACAAATGTTATTGTCGGAAAATCTATAACCCTAAAACAATTGCAAAAAGACGGATTTGATGCAATTTTTATAAGCTCGGGAGCAGGTTTTCCTAAAATGATGAATATTAAAGGCGAAAATTTAAACGGTGTTTATTCCGCCAACGAATTTTTAACAAGAGTTAATCTTATGGGTGCCGGATGTACAGAAAATAGCTGCACTCCTTTAAAAATAGGTAAAAAAGCCGCTATTATCGGAGGTGGAAATGTCGCGATGGATGCCGCAAGAACCGCTGTTCGCGTAGGTTTTGAGGATGTTTCAATTATGTATAGACGTACCGAAAAAGAACTCCCTGCACGATTAGAAGAAATCCGACACGCAAAAGAAGAAGGTATTAATTTTAAACTTCTTCGTTCTCCTGTAGAAATTCTTGAAAAAGACGGTTACGTCTCAGGTATGAAGTTTGAGATTATGGAACTCGGAGAGCCTGATGAGTCAGGAAGGCGCAGACCTGTCGGTACAGGAAGATATGAAATTGAAGATGTCGATACCGTAATAGTAGCTCTCGGTACAAATCCTAACCCTATTATACAAAGTTCTGCTATATCTGACGGACTCAACCTTGAAACAGATAAAAAAGGTTATATTGTTGTAGACGAAGAAAAACGTGCAACAAGCATTCCTTGTATCTATGCCGGAGGAGACGTTGCTCCTGTCGGAGAATCAAACGCAATTAATGCTATGGGGGCAGGTAAAAAAGCCGCAAAAGCAATTAATGATTTATTAAGAGATTAAATGAAAAAATTTATATTGTATTTATTAATTGTTATAATTTCAACTCTACCTGTATTTTCATTAGAGTTAGATTTGTCTGTTGATGAAGAAATTCGGAAAAAATATAATTCGAATAAATTGAATGAAGAAATTCTCCCGTCTTTACCCTCAACATCTTCAACCCCATCAAAAGGAATTCAAAAAAATACAAATGTGCCAATTTCTACACCTTTATACACACAAAACACAACCACTGTTGTAAATTATAAAACAGGAGCAAAAATTCCTGCTTGGACAAAATTTCAGGTAAAATCTAATGTAAAAATTAACAACTGGCTATCAAAAGGTTCGAGTGTAAGCTTTACCTCAACATCTCCTGTGTATAAAAAAGAAGTGACAATTCCTGCCGGAACAATATTTTCCGGAGTAATTTCGGATATTCATAATCCGCAAGCAAGCGGTAACGGCGCCCTTGTCGAAATTAAAATTAATTTTGTAAAACTCAACGGCAAAACAATCCCTATTAACGGTAAAATTACAAAAGCAAACGGAAAAAATATATTTTTCAGCAATATTAAAGGGAAACACCAATATTTATCATCTGTGAATAAACAAATAGATAAAGGGGAAAATTTTTATAACAAATCGCGGAAATTATCTGCAAAATTTGCATCAAACCCGGTAGGAGTAGTTTTATCTCCCGTTCCAACAGTTATCGGATGGGCGGGATATGCTGTTTGCACAATCGCCTCCCCTGTTACAGGATTAGCAGGCAAAGGCGGAACGGTATCCATCCCCGCAGGTTCAGCATTTGAAATTAAATTACTTGATAATGTATACTTGCAATAGGCTTGAGAAGTATAATTAAATATGTTATAATTTAATTATAAAATGAGGATGTTTATTATGAGGAAAAAAAGTTTAGCTTTTACGCTGGGAGAAGTTTTGATTGCGTTAGCGGTTATTGGTGCTATCGCATCTCTTGTTTTACCGCAAATGATTTTGGGGCAAAAATCAAATCAAGCCAGATCTCAATTCAATACTGCATATTCTTTACTTGGAGCAGCAATAGCAAGAATGGATGCTGATAACGTATCATTAAAACCTGCTAGTTATTCTTCTAAAGAAGATTTTTATAATGTCATTAAGAAATATCAAAAAATATCACACGACTGTGGAACAACAGGCCTTTGCGACCCTAATCCTGCATATCAGGATATCGATGCAAGCGGAGCTTTTATCCTTAATAACGGAATGCTCGTTATTGTCGAAAATGCACCAGATGATACAGAAGTTGACAATAGCGGTGCGGTTATCGTAACCGTTGACATAAATGGGAATAGAAAAATGCCTAATAAACGCGGATATGATGTATTCACATTTCAACTTGTTAATGGAGACATAGTTCCTGTCGGTGCAGATGATACATTTACTCAAGCATCTTGTAGCCGTAATAGCAATGCAAGCACCGCAGCAAGTATGGCTTGCAGCCAAGAAGCCGCGACAGATGCAGACTACTTTAAAAAAGTATATAACAACATGTAAAAACAAATAAGACCGATTTAAATAATCGGTCTTATTGTTTCTCGAATTATGAAAAAGGGCTTTACTTTACTGATTCAAAGATTACATCAAATGCTTCAGGATCTCTTACTGCAAGATCAGCAAGCATTTTTCTGTTTATAATGATGTTAGCTTTTTTGCAAGCATTAACAAACTTTGAATAGCTCATTCCGCGTTGTCTAACAGCAGCATTAATTCTAACAATCCATAATCTTCTCATGTTGCGTTTTGTAGTTCTTCTGTCTCTGTAAGCATATTTTAATGCTTTCATAACAGCTATATTCGCAACTTTAAAAATTCTGCTTCTTGCTCCGATGAAGCCTTTTGCAAGTTTTAATATTTTTTTGTGTTTTTTTACATTGACATTGCCACGTCTTATTCTCATTTTTATGCGCTCCTATCTTGAATACTTCTTGTATGGTAACTCTTTAGATACCAGATTTACGTGTGACTCAGATACATCAATCATCTTGAAAATTCTGCGTTTTCTAGATGCTGACTTGTGTTGGAGCAAGTGGCCAATGCCGGCTTGTCTTTTCATAATTTTACCGCTTGCAGTTACTTTGTAACGTTTTGCTGCGGATCTGTGTGTTTTTAATTTTGGCATTTTAATTCTCCTTTTTACTGTTTTGCCGGACTAAAAGCCCGACTTCCGATTACTTCGCTTCATAGGCATACCAAAGCCTATTTCGGCTCAAAAAAATAATATAACGAAAAATCTTCAATTGCAAGCTCAACAACAAATATATTTAATAATTTGTAAATATTACTTCATAACAGGGAAGAAATAACGCACTCCGTCATCTGATCTCCAGCGAATATATCCGGTTTTAGGAGTTTTGTCCATATCAAGAACACTAACAAGTGCCCAATTCCCGCGTATTACAACAAGTTTAATTTGCTGAGGAATATTCATAACAGAAATATTTTGAGCGGTATCCTCCGGCGATGATTTTATATTTTTATAACTTTCAGGAGTTCCTTTTAACATCAAAAGACCGTATTTTTTCCCGTAAGTATTGTAGAAATTAATCCACGTCATAAATTTATAAGGATCATCTTTTTTTATCCAACCTGTTTTTCCTGTTGAATTGTCATAAACAATCTCTACCCATTCCTCCATAACATCCGTTACATTGACAAGGGCTAAATCTTTTTTTGAAATAAATATTGAAAAGAAATTTTGCGCACCTATAGTTTCCGGGAAGAAATCATCTTTATCCCATCTTACCCGATACAAAACCATAGAAGTTTCATCAGGTTCTTTGTAAATAGTGACATCATCTCCAACTTGATAAACTCCGACAGTTTTAACCGTATTTAAAATCGGAGCTGAGGGCAATATGTCTTTTGCGCAAACACTCAAAGCGCCATAAATTAAAAATACAAATAGTATTAATATCTTTTTCATAATTCCAATTTTCATATAAATACCCCCTTTGACGGTATTACAACACTTTCCTTTATAAAAGCCTGATTTATTTATTCTCTGAATGTAATCTGAGCGTAAGTTTTTTGTAATTTTTCGCGTACAGATGTCATTTGTTGTTCAATAATTTCATCTGTTAAAGTAGAATTTTCATCCTGCATTTTTATTCTGAAAGCAACAGATTTAAACCCATCTTCAACATGTTCGCCTTGATAAACATCAAAAATCTCAGAACCTTTGTATATATTTTGTTTTACAGCTCCTTTAATAGTACGTTGAATATCATCGCAAGATACATCATCGTTTATAATAAATGCAATATCACGTCTAACTTCAGGATACTGCGGAATATGTTTAAATCTTGGAACAGAGTCTTTAACGGCACCGATAAGCTGCGTTAAATCCAATTTAAACAAAAATGCATCCTGATTTAATTTCATTTTATCAATCAACGTCGGATGAACTTGTCCAAAATAGCCGATAGGCTCCGGTTTTTTACCCAACAACATTACTACTGCCGTTCTATACGGATGTAATACTTTGTGAGTTTTGGCTAAATCTGTTTCTTCCAAAGGTACAAATTTAATCCTGCGCATTACATCAAGTTCATTTAACAAGTTTTCAACAATACCTTTAACATAATAAAAGTCTATTTTAGTTTTTACCTGCCATTTTGAATTTTGAACTTCACCGGTTAATACACCTTCAAGAACTCTTGTTTCTTTTACACCTGTATTTTTTTCATCCGCTTGCGAAATTTTAATATAAGTTTTACCAACTTCGTAAGCCCAGAAAGTTTTTTGCCCGTTATCAAAATTGTTCTTCATGCAGTTTAAAACACTTGCGGCAAGATTTTGACGGAGCATTGAATATTCTTCACTTGCGGCATTTGCAACTTTTACGGCATTTTCATCGTCATAAGTCATTTTAAATTTATCAAGCAAAGATTTACCAATTAACGAACTTGTTTGAATTTCCGTTAATCCCGCAGAAAGCATAAGCTGATGAACTTTCTTGACAACTCTTTCTTCTGTTGAAATTTCAGGAGTTTGAGATTTGTCAGGTAAAGACGGAGCGATTTTATCATACCCGTTTATACGAGCTATTTCTTCTATCAAATCAATTTCACGGGTCACATCGTAAGCCCTGAAACTTGGCACCGCAAATTTAGCAGCGACGTCATTACCCCCGAGCTTTTTAAATCCTAGATTTTCCAGAATATTAATACATCTTTCCTGAGAGATATCACAACCCAAAATTCTTTTTATTTGCGGATAACGCAAAGTTATTTCTGTCGGTTCAAGTTCATTTTTGCCATCCTCTACCATTCCGACAACTTGAGCTTCTGCATACTCAACAAGCAGCTGCATAGCACGCATTAAAGCAGGTTTTACAGCTCCAATATCAATCCCGCGTTCAAACCTTGCGCTTGCTTCACTTCTATAACCGACACTTCTTGCAGATTTTCTGTTTGTCGCAGGAGTAAAGTATGCAGCCTCCAAAGCAATTGAAGTAGTATTATCATCAATTTCAGAATTTTCTCCGCCGAATACACCTGCTAAACATACTCCCTTTTCTTTTGTAGCAATAAGAACAGAGTCCGTTGTTAAAGTTCTTTCAACACTGTCAAGAGTAACAATAGTTTCTCCCTCTGTTGCACGTCTTACACATAAATAACCGTCTAATTTGTCATAATCAAAAGCATGCAAAGGACAACCATATTCCAGCATTACATAATTTGTAATATCTACAACATTATTGATTGCACGAACACCTGAAGCACGAAGTCTTGCTTGCATCCAATCAGGAGACGGTTTAATTTTTATATTTTTTAACAAACCTAAAGAATAATATTTGCAAACATCTTCATCTATAATTTCAACTTTAAATTTATCTGTTGATAAATCATTTGTTGAAAAAATCGGATTAAATTTCAATGGTGTATTGAATAATGCACTCAATTCACGCGCAACACCGATTACAGACATTTGATCTCCACGATTGGCCGTTGGCGCAACATCTATTATAGTATCTTTTTCGAATCCTAAAACATCTTTTACGTCTTTTCCAATTTGAACATCAGGAAAAACTTTACTTAAAATCAAAATTCCGTCTTCTTCCTGATAATTTCTGTCACTTACCCCAAGTTCATCCGCAGAACACAGCATTCCCTGAGATTCAACTCCTCGAATAACCGCAGGAGTAAGTTCAAATTGTTCCCCTGTTTTACGATCAAGAACTTTACTTCCTACACTCGCATAAGGAACAATCTGACCTTCTTGAATATTCTGAGCACCACAAACAACCGTTTTTGTTCCGTTCCCCGTATTAACCGTAACAAGATGAAGCCTGTCAGAATTCGGATGTGCATCTATTTTTTCAATTTTGACAGTTTTTATATTAGTAAAAGATGGCTGAAGTTCTTCTACAGCTTCAACTTCCAAGCCGCTCATAGTCAATTCGTGAGCAATTTGAGAAGCTTCAACATTAGACAAATCCACAAATTCATTCAACCAATTTAAAGATACCTGCATTATATTTCCCTCTTAATTTATCTGTAATCTATGCCAATATTGTATTACAAAATAAATTTATTGTAAATCTTTTGTCTTTCAGGTTAGTTCGTGCTAAAATTTAGGAAGAGAGGGTGAAGTAATGATACATAGAAAATCTCGAGACGAAATAAAAAAAATGATTCATGCCGGTCACATAGTAGCTCTTGTTCATCAAAAGATGAAAGAAGTTTTAGAACCGGGAATTTCAACTAAAGAATTAGATAATATTGCTATGAAGATTATTAAAGAAAATCGCGCAATACCTACATTTTTAGGTTACGGCGGTTTTCCGGCAAGCATTTGCACTTCAATTAACGAACACGTTGTACACGGCATACCGTCAGAAAACGAGACCCTAAAAGAGGGTGACATTATAGCAATAGATGTCGGTGCAACTTATGGTGGCATGGTTGGAGACAGCGCATGGTCTTACGAAATCGGCAAAGTATCCCCTGAAGTCCACAAGCTTATGGTTACAACAGAAGAATCTCTCTTTGCAGGAATTGAACAAATGAAACCGGGTAATGTTTTAGACGACATTTCAAAAGCAATTGAAGCTGTTGCAAACCGCGAAGGATACGGCATTGTACGTCAATACGGCGGACACGGTGTAGGACACGAAATGCATGAAGACCCATTCCTATACAATTATAGCGTAGGTGACAAAACACTTATTAAATCTAATATGGCAATTGCAATAGAACCAATGTTAAATCTTGGCTGTGACGATGTTGTAGTAGCTTCTGACGGATGGAAAGTTTCAACAAAAGACGGTAAACCGTCCGCACACTTTGAACATACCGTAATTGCAACCGATGACGGTCCGATTATTACAACCAAATTGTAACAAGGTAGAATTTCCCTCACCCGAATTCCTAAAACTCATTCTTCGTTTTGGAATTCTGCCATCTCCCGCCAAAATGACACTGCGGGCGAGGGGGAAAGAAAGAGAAATTAATGAATTATTACGTAGGATTATCTTTAGCTTCAAACTCGACAACTGATTCAGGTGTTGCCGTTATTGACGAAGATAACAACATTTTAACTCTTGATAAGCTTTATAAAATGAACGATATAATTTTCTTTTTTGAAAATTATACAGGGCTTAAAAATTCAAAACTCTGCGTATCAGTTCCGGATGACAGAACTATGCTTGACGGTAAATGGAGAGTACTTGCAAAGCCTTATCTGCAAGTTGCTACAAATAAAAATATTCCGAATAGGGAAAATTGGACTCAAAGACACTCCAATCGAGGCTCAGAGTATTTTAAAGAGTTAACAGAACGCGGAATTGAAGTTGCAAGATTTGATATTTATATGGCAAGGCAAAGTATGCATTTAAATTCTTGCTATAAAGACCGTTCACCGGCAGATTGTAAATTTTTACAGCAAGCATTAAAATTTGAATGGGGGTTTGATAATTTGCAATCTAATATGATGCCTGTTTCTCATCTTGAAGCTATTATCGGCGCAATATTAGCTAAAGAAAAATCTAAGCACCCTGAAAATATAAAAACTCTTTATAAATTTAACGATTTTGATGTTATAAATATTAAAGAAAACCTAAACATTTCTACTGACGTTTACAACTTTGAAAGAAAACTTAAATGCACATTTTAAACAAAATAATTAACATATTCGGGAATTCTATACTTTTTTATAAAGATAATAGCGAACATTCGGTGTTTAAAAATTATTGCTTATTTAAAAACACCGGCTGTCGATATAATATAAATTTGACAAAACCTGAAGCCGGCAAAATTCTTGAATACCGCTTAGAATTAGACAAAAAACTAAATATAATTTACATATTAATCCCGATATTTGTTTATTTTGTATTTATACACTCAAAATATAATTTGTTTAGCATCTTATGGTGCGAATTTTTATGGATATTTTTAGCATCTTTTTTTAGAATAACGGCATCTAACAATTACAGTAAATTTTTAGTTAAAAATTCCGGGGAATATGAATTAACAGAATTCCTGCCTAATTTAACTCTGGAAAGACAAAGACAAATTCAGTCAAATTTTTACTCAAAAATTTGTATTATTTTTGTGAGCATTATGTTATTCTTCATCCCTGCATTTTTGCTAATCGGTGGAATTAATCTTTCAATGCATACCCAAAAACCGCATACAAAAATTGCGAATGCTCTATCAAAAATTTATCTTACATTTTATCCTAAAACTCAAAGAATATATGATATTCAAGCACTTGTAAGATTTAAAAATAACGACCTTAAAGGTGCTTATAATGACTATAAAACCGTACTGGAATTTTCAGGCAAAAACTTTACTCAAAAAGACTATACACGTTTTGCAAATATGCTTTTTATTGAAAAGCAATTAGCATCTCCGGCGCAAGCTCTTGATTCTTTCAATGATTACATGACAAGAAAGAAAATGACACCTCTTGAACAAGTACAAATGCTATGGATAAAATCAATATTTAGCATAGAAAATCATATTTCTGACAGCGTAATTCAGGATTATGATGATATGCTTTTATCTCTCGAGGACAAAGACGAAAAGAACAAATTTTACGTAAATAGCGATAAAGCTTATATGTTATATCTTATGGGCGATTATAGAGAAGCCGTTCAAATCTATAATTCTTTAATTCAGTTCGCCCAAAATAAGAAAGATTACTCCGATGCATTAAAATCGTTATATGCAGAGCGCGGGTTTGCACGTCACAGAATTGGCGACACATACGGAGCAAACAGAGATTTTATTGATTCAAAAATTCCTCTTGATGAAATAAATTCTTATGAACCGTCATTTCTACCGCAAGAATTTATTGTGGAAAAATTCTGATTAAGTGAGTGTAGGGAATATAGATTTTTGTTTTGTGTCAAAAAAGTACAATAATGGTATTAGTATAAATACTCTGTAACGAACTTAATCACTTAGTTACTTATTCACATATTTCCTTTACTCCCTTTATAACCTATCCGCTATCTCAACCACACATTCGTGAACTTCTTCAATAGATTTTGTAGCATCGACAACCTTAATTCTTTCAGGCTCTAATTTTGCGAGTTCAAGATATCCGTTTCTTACACGGTTAAAAAACTCCATTCCTGCACTTTCCATACGGTCTTTAGAGGTTCCGACGCGCTTCATAGATGTTCTTACATCAACATCGAAAACAAGTGTCAAATCCGGCTTTAAACCTTTTGTAGCAAGATTATTGAGCATATTAATTTGCTCGACATCCAACCCTCTGCCATAACCCTGATACGCTACAGTACTGTCTGTATGCCTGTCACAAAGAACAATTTTGCCCTGTTCGATCGCCGGAATTACGATTGTATCAATATTTTGAGCCCTGTCTGCCAAAAATAAAAAAGATTCACACCTGTCAGAGACTTCTCCATCATAATTAAGCAAAATATCTCTAATTCTTTCTCCCAAACCTTTTGCTCCGGGTTCTCGAGTTAAAACCACTTCATAGCCTTTATTTATTAAATAATCGCGCAAAAGTAGCAACTGCGTAGTTTTTCCGCAGCCGTCAGCACCCTCAAATGTTATAAATTTTCCCTTTTGCATTCTTATCCACTAAAAAAAAAAAAATAAAGCAGCCCGTAAGCCGTGTTCTGTTTTAGATAATCATCTGTCTGGTCTTGAGATTACTCTCAAGCTCTAGCGGTTTT
>CADBQQ010000014.1 GCA_902796825.1 uncultured bacterium | reverse complement strand
TTCGCAAATTACGGCAATTCTGCCTTTTCTTTTAATACATTTGCATTTATCGCAAATTTTCTTTACTGATGATCTTACTTTCATTTTAATTTTCCTTTATATTTTGTGAGATGTTACTTTAATCTGAATGTAATTCTGCCTTTGGTCAAATCGTAAGGTGTCATTTCGACTCTAACCTTATCTCCCGGCAGAATTCTTATGAAATTCTTTCTAATTTTCCCTGAAATATGCGCTAATATTTCGTGCTCATTTTCTAGTTTTACTTTGAACATGGCATTCGGCATGGATTCAATAATCGTGCCTTCCAGTTCTATTACGTCTTTTGCCATAAATTCCTCATTTTCAGCGTAGTATAAATCAATATAATATAATCCTATGCGCTAAATTTTAGATTGCAAGAGGGTAAATTTAGCCTCTTGCGCAAGTTTTATAAGGATTTTGTATGTTTGTTTTTATAAACACACCACACAACTACTAAAATGAGGATTTGTTTAAAATATACACAAATATTAAGCATTGGAATTTTTGTAAATTTTTATTAAGATTTCTTATAAACATATTTTTAATTAAACAATAATATCTAATTTTCTATTTTTGACATTTTATGTTACAATTTTTGCATGGATAGAAATGTCGTAAGCATAAAAAAGATGACTCGCGATGACATTGATAGAATTGTAGAGCTTGAACAGCAAATCTACGGGGATCATCACTGGTCAAAACAGTCATTTTTAGATGAAATTTCAAATGAATTGGCAAGATATTACACATTGCGCAACAGCGAAAACGAAATCTGCGCTTACGCAGGGTGCTGGCAGATACTTGAAGAAACTCATATTACGAATATTGCTGTTTCGCCTGAGCATAGAAGAAAAAAGTATGCAGAAGCATTACTTAACCACATTATAAAAAAATGCTACAAAGAAAAAGTAAAATATATAACTCTGGAAGTGCGAGTTTCAAACACTCCGGCTATTAATTTATATTCAAAATACGGTTTTACATCCTTCGGCACCCGAAAAGGATATTATCAAGATAATAATGAAGATGCTTTAATTATGTGGACTAAAAACATTTTTTACAACGAATTTAAAGAACTGTATTCGAAAGTAAATGCAGAATTGGAGGAACAGCTGGCAGTAAAATGACACAAGAAGTTTTAATTCCAAAAATGAAAAGACCTGAAGGCCATAAAAAAATCAGATTTAACATTCCATTAATATATATGCTGATTTTAGTTTTTTGCGTTTTATTATTAATTGCATCGACTTTTATAAATTTAGACATAAAGCACTACATCCTGCCAAATAACCTTTTTTCAAAAGCATTAACAACGCAGGATTTTATAAAAGAAATTAACTTGATTGTACAAATCCCAATCTTAATGTTGATAACATCAGCTATTGGAAAGAAAATGTCGGTTCTGGCAGTATTATTATACATTTTTTGCGGATTATTCGTTATTCCGGTTTTTGCTCTTGGCGGGGGAATTCATTATTTAGCGGAATATTCTTTCGGCTACATTCTTGCATTTCTTCCTGCCGTAATTCTTGCAGGTTCTTTTTTACAGAAAAAATATTCATTTTTGTATATGTTTTTAGCGGCACTTTGCGCAGTTATTACAATACATTTGCTCGGAACTTTTTATTTTATATTAATTGCATTATTAAAACATGACAGTTTTAATTTCATCTCAGGATGGGTTGCTTCTCAAACGGCAGGAAAACTGTTTTATGATCTGTTATTGAGTTTTGTTGCAATATTAATCGGGAAATATATCAATTCTTTCCTAAAATTTGTGCTTAAATAATTTGCACTATGATTGAAAATATGGTAAAAAAGATAATAGAAAGCCCTAAAGTATAGTGGGATAGTTTATTGGAGAATAGCTTATGGATTTTTTAACGTATTTATCATATTTGCCGATTGAAATAGTATTACTGACTTTTTTAATTTCAGTAATATATTGCCAGATAAAATATAATAAAACAGGGAAAAATCTCAATATTATAATACAATTTCTTTCTCAATTTAAACAGAACGATCTTAATTACCGTTTCAAGGAAATTGATAACTGGATGAAATCAAATCCATATATTTCTTCTGTTTGGTCAGAATTTAAAAACACATTAGTATTCTCCGAATCCGTAGCTCTCGGAAATACGGCAGAGGACATTAAGTTTCAAGATGTATCTTCAACCGTACAGAATATTCAAACAACAGTAGATCCGCTGTATTTTTTCAACGAAGAAAATTTGATTACATCAAAGTTTAATTTTAAACTTATTCAAACTATGCCGACGATTTTGACAGGTATGGGGCCTTTATTTACATTTTTGAACATTGCAATAGCATTTGGCTTAATTGATTTTTCTTCTCCTGAAAAAACAATTTCTTCAATTTCAGCTTTCATAGTAAGTATGCAAACCGCAGCACTGGTTTCAGTATTTGCGGTAGGTTCATCTTTACTGTACCTGATGATAGAAAGATTGTTATATAACAAAGTTTGCAAAGACAGATTAAATAAAGTTCAAGAAATTGCAGGCGCGCTTTTTACAAGTATTTCCTCAGAAAAATTCTTATACGAATTGCTTAGAGAATCAAAAATTCAGAATAATGTTTCGGCAAACATATTAGAAAATATGCCTGAAAATTTCAAAACAGCATTCAACGAATCTGTATCAACGAATTTAGTTCCTTACCTTGAAAACCTTATTTACGGTTTAAATACATTAAATAAACAACTAAAAGAAAACATCAAAGTAAATCAAGAGCAAAATACCGACGTGGTAGATGATTTGTTCTAAGGATATAAAATGAGAAAATTTTTCAAAATAAATACTACTCAAAATGATGATAACAATGGCGGTAATATATTCTGGATAACTATGTCAGACCTGTTGTTGGGTCTTGCTGTTGTTTTTATTTCGTTATTTATTTTTGCCATAACAGGATTTTCTCAAAATGCTATGCGTCAAAAACAAGCTCAAATTGATGTTTCTTCTAAAATAAACAACGAACTTCAAGCTATTAATGTAGAAGCGGATGTTGACAAAATGACCGGAGATTTAAAAATTCCGGCGATAGAACTTTTTGAATTAAACAGTTATGTTTTAACTCCTGACGGGAAAAAACTTCTGGATAAAATTGCCCCTGTTTATATAAATTCAATTTTTGCAGACGAAGAATTAAACGAACAAATTGAAAATATAATTGTCGAAGGGCATACGGATTCTCAAATGTTTGCTGGTATAAATTCTAAAGAGGAACAGTTTTTACGCAATATGGAACTTAGCACAAAACGTGCCAATGCCGTTGCAGAATACATGTTCAAAACAAGCTATGACAAAAAATACAGTGAAAAATTCAGAAGCAAACTTGCAGTTGAAGGCAAAAGTTTTAATGAACCTGTAATTATTAATGGCAAAGAAGATTTTGCAAAAAGCCGCCGAGTTGAACTTAAATTAAAAGTAAAGAAATGGGATGTATCGACAGCATTAGGATTGGACAGAAATTAAATGATTGATGAATATAACATTATAGAAACCATAAATATGATAAAGCTTCACAATCTCGATATAAGAACGGTGACACTTGCATTGAGTTTGAGAGATTGTATTTCCGAAGATATTAACAGGTTATGTGATAACATATACAAAAAAATAACCAAATATGCACAAAACCTTGTTCCTTACGCAGAAGAACTTTCTGATGAATATTCAATTCCTATTATTAATAAAAGAATTTCGGTTACACCCATATCTATTATTGGAGAAGCTTGTAAAAAACCAGATTATATAAAAATAGCAAAAACTCTTGACCAAGCAGCTCAAGAAGTCGGAGTAAATTTTGTCGGCGGTTTTAGCGCTCTTGTAGAAAAAGGATTTACTAAAGGCGACAGACTTTTAATCGACAGCATTCCTGAAGCACTTGCGCAAACAGAAAAAATTTGTTCAAGTGTAAATGTAGCTTCCTCAAAATCAGGCATTAATATGGATGCTGTATTAAAAATGTCTGAAACAATTAAAGAAGCCGCACGTTTGACAAAAGACCGTGATGGCATAGGGGCTGCAAAACTTGTAGTATTTTGCAATGTTCCGGGAGATAATCCGTTTATGGCGGGTGCATTCTGCGGGATTGGCGAACCTGAATGCGCGCTCAACGTCGGGGTTTCAGGTCCGGGAGTAGTTCGTGCTGCGGTTCAATCTCTTAATGAAAAGGCTGACATGAGTGAACTGGCGAACAAAATTAAAGAAACAGCTTTCAAAATCACTTCAACAGGCGAACTAATCGGAAGAAAACTTTCAAAAAGATTAAATATACCGTTTGGTGTAATAGATTTGTCTTTAGCACCAACTCCTGCTGTAGGCGACAGCGTAGCAGGAATTTTTCAATCAATGGGGCTTGAACATGCCGGCGCTCACGGCACAACAGCAGCTCTTGCAATGCTGAATGATGCGGTTAAAAAAGGCGGTATTATGGCAAGTTCGCACGTCGGCGGGTTGTCAGGTGCTTTTATTCCGGTGTCAGAAGATGCAGGAATGATTGAAGCCGCACAAAACGGTTATTTGAGATTTGATAAATTGGAAGCAATGACTTCTGTTTGTTCTGTAGGATTGGATATGATTGCAATTCCGGGAGACACTCCAACCGATACAATCGCAGGAATTATAGCCGATGAGATGGCTATCGGTATGATTAACAAAAAAACTACTGCCGTAAGAATAATACCGGCAGCGGGCAAAAAAGCAGGCGACAGTGTTTATTACGGCGGTTTACTGGGAAGTGCGCCGGTTATGAAAATAAACAATTTGTCCTCAACAAAATTCGTACAAAGAGGCGGCAGAATTCCTGCACCTATTCATAGTTTAAATAATTAAGAGGGGCAATGGGCGAACAAGAATCTATAACTAAATTTGAAAACAGTCTTACCGATTATCTGGTAAGCGCGCAATCAAGCCAATTTACAGATGTTATGTCATTTACATACAGATATAATAATCTGAAATTTTTCATGGCCCCCTCTAAAGTAAAAGAACCGCACTTTTATGTACGACTTGGCATCTCAGAAGCCTGTTTCAGCATTACTACGGGAAATAAAATAGACGGAAGTCTAGGGCCGGAGGACAGGCTTGTTCAAAAATGGGCAAACAGGATAAATATCCAAAGAGAACTTGAAACATACTGGCAAGCTCTTGCACAAGAATTAAAAGAAAAAGAGCTTGGTTTTACAACTCTTTCTAAAACGGACGACGGCACAGAGAATGTTGATATGACTTCAACAGGCTTGAGTAAATCTAAACAAATTATAGCCCGTGAAAAAAGAAAAAAATTAGTAAAATTTAAAAGAAGCAAAAAAGAAGGTATATAGTTATGTGCGCGGAACAAGAAGCAATTTCAAGGTTAGAATTTAATCTTGCAGAATTTTTAATAGATTATCAAGCAAGCCATTTTGCTGATATAAGAACTTACGCGTACAAATACAATAACCTGAAAATTTATATGAGTCCGTCTCAAGTTTCAAGACCGCATTTTTTTGTAAAATTCGGGATATCAGAAGCCTGCTTTAGCATTGAAACAGGAAACAAAATAGACGGAAGTCTCGGAACAGAAGACAGATTAGTTCAAAAATGGGCAAACCGCATAGGCGTTCACAGAGAACTCGAAACCTTCTGGAAAGAAATCACTCGATTTAATAACCCAAAAGGAAATACCAAATACGGGAACCTCACTCAATCCGATAACTCTGAACAATCAATAAACATCGGAGCAATAATTCGCGGACAAAAGAAAAAAGCAGAAACTAAAAAACGTCAAGACGAAAAATGGCCGAGAGATAAAAAGTAACGGTCTATTCACTTTTTTCTATACTTTTCTTCCCTCTTAATTTTCTGTGATATGTAATAGCAAATCTGTGCGCTTCGTCTCTAATACGTTGAATTAAGAACAATGCACTGGATTCTCTGGGCAGTAAAATCGATTTTGACTTATACGGAAGAAAAACTTCCTCCTGACGTTTAGCAAGACTAACAAAATCAATACCTTCTACTCCCATATCTTCAACAACTTTCATAACACTTGAAAGCTGTCCTTTACCACCATCAATTATTATCAAATCCGGCTTATCCCACCCCTTATCACCTAAATGAGATAAACGGCGTGTCAAAACTTCTTTCATTGAAAGAAAATCGTCCGGCTTACCCTCTGTTGATTTTATTTTAAACTTTTTATATTCTGATTTCTTACTCAAACCATTTATGAACGTAACCATAGAAGCAACCGTATTTGTACCCTGAATATGCGAAATATCATAACATTCCATTCTGTAAGGAAAATTATTTAACTTCAATTTTTCTTTCAAATACGAGCCTATTTGATTAAAATCTTCGTTAATTTTAGACATTTTAGAAAGCTTCGCATTATTCAAAACGACCTGCGCATTTTTATCTGCAAGAGCCTGTAATTCTTTACCCTGCGCAGATTTACCGTAACTAATCTTAATTTTTTTACCTGATATTATCTCTAACCATTGTTCATATAGCGCCTTATCCCCAACAGCTTCTAAAGCATCCGACACAATTTTGTCAGGGAATTCAAGAGATAAAGTGTTATAATATTCTTTAAAAACAGTTGCAAAGAATTCAATCTTATCTTCTTCTTCAACTTCGTAAGTAAAATCTTTTTTGTCTATCAAACGACCTTCACGCACCATCATTATTACAACAACAAGGATGCCGTCTTCGTGCATAATTGAAATAATATCTTCATTCAGTTTGGTATTTTCATATACAACTTTCTGCTTTTCGAGGGTCTTTTTAAGATCAAGGTAGCTGTCACGAAGCCGCGCAGCTTTTTCAAACTGTTCAGAATCGGAATACTTTTGGATTTGCTCCATTAATTGTTTCATCAATTCTGACTGTTTGCCTGACAAAAACAGTTCTGCCTGATGAACAACAGCTTTGTATTCTTCACTTGTAACAAGCCCCTGACAAGGTGCAAGACATTTTCCTATAGAATAATAAAGGCACGGACGGGATTTAAAACGAGGTTGTTTACATTGGCGCAAAGGAAAGATTTTTTTTAGAAAATCCAGAGTTGAATGCATTGCGCCGATGTTTGTGTAAGGCCCGTAATACTTTCCTTTTAATTTATTCATATTGCGTTTGCGCACAATAAGAATTCTTGGGAAATCTTCATCTGTTATTAAAAAATACGGATATTTTTTATCGTCTTTTAAAAGAATATTATAGCGCGGTTTATGTTTTTTAATTAAATGACTTTCAAGGATTAGAGCTTCGACCTCAGTGTTAGTAATAATATATTCCATGTGGTCAATTTGTGAAACAAGCACATTAACTTTTACACTATCGTGATGTTTTCGGTTGAAATAAGACATAACACGACGCTTCAAAATTTTTGCTTTACCAACATAAATTATTTCGTTATCAGAATTGTAATATATATAACACCCAGGCAATGACGGCAAAAGCTTTAAAGTTTCTTTCAATTTGTCATTCATAAAAACATTATAACATGTAATTTTAGAATACTTTATTATAAATAATCCGTGCAATTGATTTTCCAAATCTATTCTATTAAAATCTCTGTATGACTGAAACGCTTTTAGAAATTCAAGATTTGAACGTTGAATACAAAACAAAATCTGTTTTGAGCGGAAAAGAAAAAACCATACACGCTGTAAACGGAGTAAATTTAAAAATTAATAAAGGTGAAATCCTCGCAATCGCAGGAGAATCCGGCTGCGGGAAATCGACCCTTGCAAAAGCTTTAATGAAGCTTATAGACGTCAAATCCGGCAAAATAAATATTGACGGAACAAATATTGTAAATTTGCGCAATCACAAAGAACTGCAAAACTTTTACAAAAAAGTTCAAATTATTTTCCAAAATCCGTACTCAAGCCTTAATCCCAAAATGAAAATCGGCGATATCCTGAAAGAATCACTTGAAATAAATACAAATTTAGGTAAAGCAGAAATTCAAAAAATTGTAGAAGAAAAGATTTCTCTTGTAGGTTTGGACAAAAATTCGTTAAACTTATACCCTCATGAATTTTCAGGCGGTCAGCGGCAAAGAATAGCTATAGCGCGCGCACTTGTTTTAAACCCTGAATTCATAATAGCGGATGAACCTGTAAGTGCGCTTGATGTAAGCATTCAGGCTCAAATCATAAATCTTCTGCGCGAGTTGAAAGAAAAACTAAACTTAACATTTTTATTTATTTCCCACGATTTGAGTGTAATAAAATACCTTTCAGACAGAATTGCGATTATGTATTTAGGCGAAATTGTTGAAACAGGACTCACTGAAGAAATTTTCTCCAGCCCTAAACATCCGTATACACAAGCACTTTTAAGCGCTGTTCCTGAACTCGGAACAAATCATAAAGAAAAAATTTCTCTAACAGGAGAACTTCCTTCACCTGAAAATCTTCCTCAAGGCTGCAAATTCCACACAAGATGTCCGCAAGCTATGGATATTTGTAAGACAATTTCTCCAAAAGAAATTGATTTTTCACCAACGCATAATTGTAAATGTCATTTATATAACTCTATGGTATAATCAACTTATGGAGAAAAATATAATAACAACCAACAGAAAAGCTTTCCACGACTATAATATTTTTGACAAATTTATAGCCGGAATTGTTTCGACAGGAACAGAACTTAAATCCATAAGAAATAATGCAATCAACTTGAAAGACAGTTTTTGCAGAATTGATGATAACGAAATTTTTCTTCATAACTGTCACATCTCACCTTACGATAAAGGCAACCGCCACAACCACGAAGAAAAACGTATTCGCAAACTACTCTTAACAAAAAAAGAAATACTTAAAATTCAAAGCAAAGTAAAAAAAGACGGTTACACAATTATACCTCTAGAAGTCTTTATTACAAAAGGCTTTGCAAAAATAGAAATCGGGCTTGCAAAAGGTAAAAAACTCTACGACAAACGCGACAGCATTGCTAAAAAAGACATTCAGCGGGAAATGGACAGAGCGTCGAAAAGCAGATATTAACACTATTTAGTGCCAATGCTAATAAAATCCTTGCGCCCTCGCATTAAACGCCACCGCCTCCACTTCCAACGCCGTCACATCCGTGCCGCCGTTTCAGTGTCGGTCTCTCACTTCGTTCGTGGCTCTGCTCGGGCTTCAAAAAAAACCTGATTTCAAAGAAATCAGGGAAAAATTTGTAGGGGAAAAATTAAATAATTGGAGTTAAAAAAACTTTTTTATGCTATTTTTAGCAACTGTTTATTATATGCCGCAATAAAATTCATCTGAGCAAATAATAAATCCGATCTGTCAACGAAAGGTTCAGCCGGTGCTGTCGATGCTGCAGGAGGATTTTTATAAATCTCTTGTAACTTTTTATCAATGTCTTTTAAATTCTTTAATGCCATTTTTTAAAGCCTCTAGTTAAATCTCTCTTGTATATATAAAGTATACATACATTTAAATATTTCAGTATTGATTTTATTTGTTACATTTCTTAATATATGGCCGTTTCAATATTTAAACATGGCAATTTTCATAAAAAACATGTTTTTATAATAATATAGGTGGAAAATAAGGGTAAATTATGTCTCAACAAGTTAATTACAGTATACCTAATCAATACAAAAACAATGTTAATGCAAATTATCAAAAACCTGTAATGCAGGGAAATGATGACAATGCACTTAAACGCGCGGTTTCTACTGATGGCGACAACAAAGAAAAAATAGCTGTAGGTGTACTTACAGCTCCTATGATGCTCGCATTATACAAAACAATGGAAGGGTATAGCAAAATTAACGGGGGTGCTTACGAAAAGAGCCTCGCAGGAAGAATGGCTAATCTCGGTGATACTATTGCGACTTCTTCTGTAGGAAAACCCGCAGGTAAAGTATTTGGCACAATTGGTAACTATTGGGAGAAATTAGTCGGAAAAAGCAAAATATTAACTGCATTTTTCAAAATGCCGTCAATGCCTGAAAATGCTTTTGCCAAAGGCCTGTTGCACGGTACAGACAAACAACTCGGTGAAGAATTTATATCTTTTGTAAAAAAATACACTAAAAAAGGCGGCAACATAAATGATTTAGCAGGCTTGACGGATGAAGCTTTTAAAAATATTCAAAACATGATTTCTTCTGACAGCCCATCAAAGGTAAAAAACGGCTTAGAAGAAATTCTAAAAATTTGTGAAAAAGTAAAAGACAGCAAATCTGTAAGAATGGATAATTACTTAGGCAGATTAACCGGCAGATCTGTAACTTTAGAACAAATAGGCAACCAAATTCGTTCGGTAACAAAAGCAAAAACTAAGCTGGGTAAAATTCTTCCTAAAATAGGAATAAGAGGTCTGCACGGCCTGACTTTTGGCGGCGGAATATTTATGATTTTATCGGCATATTCATTAGCAAATGCCGCCGTAAAAGCTAGAAAAGCGGAAAAAGGTGATAGATTTAAAACCTATATGGAAGAATTTTTGAGTAATATTTCATGGGTTGTTACAATGCCTTTGAGTGCAAAAATAATGAATGCATTTCAAGGTTTGGGCAATATAGGAATGACTCCGTATAAATTGGCAAAATACCGCAAAGCGTTAAAAGTCCACAACTCTACCCAATTTGCAGATAAAGCCGCATGGAAAGCATCACGTGATGCACTAAAAGCTATGCGCAAAACAGGTAAAGTAGGTTTCTTCGGTAAAATATTTAAAGGTATCGGCAGATTTTTCACTACAGGCCGAGAAGTTATCAAACCGTATATTATAGCAAATCCTACAACTAAGGCTGAACAATTTAAAAACTATATGGCAAAATCCAAATTCTTCGGCAGAAATGCTCTTGCTTATCCTATCGGTCTAGGTATTTACATGTTCTTATGTTCACCAATAGCAGAAAAACTATTTGTAAAAACTTCTCACGCAATATTTGGCAAACCAAAACACTCTCTGTATGACGAAGACAAAGAACAGGAACAGCTTGAAGAAGTTCAGAAAGCAGCACAAGAAGCTATTCAAAGTCAAGCGGCAACGCAAGACGCCGACATGACTCAGGCAACGAAAATTCCTGAAATTAAGCCAAAAGATCCAAACACATATACAAGCGACAGCAATCTTATAAAAATTAAAATGAATGGCGGAGGCGTCAATGAGCGCAACGGAGAACCTGTAAGGACTTATATTCCTAGTCCTGAAGGTGTTATTGTTGCCGGTCCTGATACATCAGGTTTAGACAAAGCATTTGCAGATGCCGACAAAATAGAGCAAGACATACAAGGCGTATTGAAAATGCAGTGAGTGGAGTGAGTATAGCTCTTATAAGCACCCCACTCACCAGATTCACTTCACTCATTCAAATCCCAATCCACTCAAATAGCAATAAAAAAGCCCGAAACAGGCGGATTTTGTTACCTGCTAATCTCGCAGGTGGGTGAGAACCCTGAAATATTCCGTTTCCCGCTGGCGATATAAATATCGGCGGGTATACTTCAATTCCGCGGAGTTAACTCTCCCTATTTATGTAAATGTAGGAACAAAATTAACACCTGTAACGAGCTTACAACATCTTAACATATTTATTTTGGTTTTGCAAATTCATCTTTTACAAATTGCACATGAATTAACGCCATGATATACTGTAAAAGTAAGGGGTATAATTATGAACAAAATTCCGGCATTTATATTAACAGATGAATTTTCAACAGCAGAAGTATTAAAATTATACCTTAGTGAATATGATAATATTGAGATTATGCCGACATCTCAAAATTATTCTGATTTGCAGGATAAAATAATTTCTCTGGAAAGTAGTTCTCTGCTTGTTATTGATTTGTCTTACAACAAAGAACAAAAGCTTGAATTTATTCCCTCCATTACAAAAGAATGCAAAAAATGCAAAGTATTAGCACTTTCGGATAGCCCGTCAGTAAACTTAATTATAGAAATTATGCGCGCAGGTGCAAAAGAATTCGTGCCTGTTCCGATTATAAAAAACGAACTCTTTACAGCGGTGCAAAAGCTTATAACAGAAGAAAGCGAACATAAAAAAGTTTCCCGCTGCAAAATTATTTCTGTTTTTTCTAACAAAGGCGGTATCGGAAAAACCTCTCTGGCAACGAATTTAGCGTTAGATATTGCAGATATTACAAAAGAAAATACAGCATTAATCGATTTAAACTTTCAAACAGGCGACATCACGACGTTTCTTGATATCCGGCCTTCATTCAATATCACATATCTTTTGGGAAATATTGACAAATTAAATGAAACATATTTGTTGAGTACACTTGAGCAATATAAAAGAACAAGTCTTTACGTACTTGCAGATCCTCCGTTTTTTAAACAGGCAGATAATATTACTCCAAAACAAATAACCAAATTATTTAATATTCTTAAAGAGACATTTTCTTACATAATCATAGATGCAGAAGCAAGCTTTGAGGGTAAAAATATTGCCGCTCTTGACAATTCAGATTTAATTCTGCTATTAACCGTTGCGAATTTGCCGGCACTGCGCAATACTCAGCGCTGTCTGGAACTTTTTGACAAGCTTGGCTACGACAAGAATAAAACACAAATCATTTTGAGCAGATACATTGAAAATGATGTTATAAAAGAAGATGATGTTTGTCGTGTATTATCGAAAAATATATATAAGAAAATTCCTAACAATTATTTTGCAATAATGAACGCAATAAATAAAGGCTTGCCTGTAAGTATACTTGAGCCTTCATCTGATGTGGCACAAAGCTATTACGAATTGGCAAAAGATATTACAGACAATTTATACAGAAAAAATATGACCGAAAAATTTGAAAGTATTTTAAATAAGGAGTAAAAATGGGATTAGCAGAAAGATTTGCAGGCAAAATTGAAAATAAAACGGTAACAGAATTTAAATCAAATGTCATTGAAATTGATACATACAAAAAGTTTGAAGATTTAGAAGCCGATACAATCAATAAAATCCGCACAACTCCGCACTGGCAAGATTATCCGCTGAAATCTCAGGAAAATATGATTAGCAAATATTTTGACAACAAAATAAAAAGCAGATATTCTGATATTAATTACACAAACAATGAAAAGAGCGGATTTATTAAAAATATAATGACTCTTGTAAATAGCAAATAAAATATGGAACATCACGAATTCAAAATAAGTTCAAAATACCTACCGTCAGGCGATCAGCCAAAAGCCATAGAGCAGCTTGTAACCGGAGTAAAAGCAGGTTATGACACGCAAACTTTGCTTGGCATTACCGGCTCCGGCAAGACTTTCACTATAGCAAATGTTATACAGCAAGTTCAGCGTCCAACATTAATTATTGCCCACAACAAAACACTTGCAGCGCAATTATATAATGAATTTAAGGAGCTTTTTCCCGACAATGCAGTAGAATATTTTATAAGTTATTATGATTATTATCAGCCGGAAGCATACATTCCAAGAACCGACACCTATATTGAAAAATCCTCCAGTATAAACGAAGAAATTGACAGGCTTCGTCATCACACAACCAGAAGTCTTTACGAAAGAGATGACGTTATAGTTGTTTCTTCAGTTAGCTGTATTTATGGTTTGGGAGTGCCGGAAAATTATTTCAAAGGAACAATTGAACTTCACGTAGGTGACGAAATAGATAGAGATGCCCTCTTAGCCCATCTTGTTGAAGTTCGTTATGAAAGAAACGATTTAGAGTTGAAATATTCTACATTTCGTGTTCGCGGCGATATCGTGGAAATTATGGCCCCGTTTGAAAAAGTAGTAACAAGAATTTATTTCTTTGGAGATGAAATTGAAAAATTTATAAAAATAGACAACGTTTCCGGTGAAATTATTGATACTCCTGACTCTGTTATTTTATACCCTGCAATGCATTACGTCACTGACGATGAAAATCAGGAAGAAACAATTGATATGATTAAAAAAGAGCTTAATGACAGGTTAATTGAGCTTAATAATGGAAACAAACTGATTGAAGCACAACGAATAGAGCAGCGCGTAAAATACGATATTGAAATGATTAGGGAAATGGGATATTGCACAGGTATAGAAAATTATTCCAGAATACTTGAACGGCGCGCTCCGGGAACCCCGCCTGCAACACTATTAGAATATTTCCCTAAAAATTTTCTGACAATTATAGACGAATCTCACGTAACGCTTCCGCAAATTAAAGGTATGAGTAACGGTGATGCCGCAAGAAAACAGGTGCTTGTTGATTACGGTTTCAGGCTCCCATGTGCAAAAGATAACCGTCCTCTTACAAACGAAGAATTTTATAAACGCGTCGGGCAGAAAATATATATTTCAGCAACACCTGCCGAATTTGAACGTAAAAATTCACAACAAATGGTTGAACAAATTATCAGACCGACAGGACTTGTTGACCCTAAAATTTCTGTTCGCCCAATCGACACCCAAATTTCTGATTTAAAATCAGAAATTGCGAAGCGTGCACAAAAGAATGAACGTGTTTTAATTACAACCCTGACAAAGCGTATGGCAGAAGACTTAACCGATTTCTTTATACAAGAAGGTATTCGGGTAAGATATTTGCACAGTGAAATTAAATCAATGGAAAGAGTGGAAATTCTGCGGGATTTACGACTTGGTGAATTTGATGTATTAATTGGCGTAAACCTTTTGAGAGAAGGACTTGATATTCCGGAAGTATCGCTCGTTGCGATTATGGATGCAGACAAAGAAGGCTTTTTGCGTTCAGAAACGAGTTTAATTCAAACAATAGGACGCGCTGCAAGAAATTCTTGCGGGGAAGTTATTATGTATGCGGACAAAATAACCGATTCAATGGCTAACGCTATTAAAGAAACTGAACGTCGCCGCGAAATTCAAATAGAATACAATAAAAAATACGGAATTATCCCTCAAACAATCAAAAAACCTATTGAAAACAATCTATTACAGCTTGTTGCAAGCTATCGTGATCTTGAAGATGTTGTTGCCGAAGAAATGGTTGAAATGGGCATCAGCAAAAAAGATTTGCCAAAACTTATTTCAAAGCTTGAAAAAGATATGCACAAAGCCGCGAAAATTCTTGATTTTGAACGTGCAGCCCAAATTCGCGACCAGCTTAAAAAATTAAGAGAAATGAAATAACATCACTGCAATCTTTCTGCAATATCTTCAATTACATCATTAATTTTGAAGTTATCATCATAAGACTGATTACTTTCTTTAATATGTTCAAAAGCCGATTGAGCAAAATAACTTGCAAGTAACGGAATGTTTATTACAAAAATTATTGAACAGTATAATACAAATACACCGTGAGTAAACGGGATATTAAATTCTGCACATAATGCCGCCGCAGGACCAATTAAAACAAAATTAACAAGCAGCAGCTGCGGTATAAAAAACATAAAGCTGACTAAAATATCTACACATGAAGCAAATATTACTTTATAATTAAATGATTCCAACGGATTTAAATATTTTGCAAACGATAAATAAGATGTCAAAATTATTGAAATAATCAATGCCCAAACAATTACATCAAAAATTAATTGAAAATGCGGCAATTCAACAGGTATTTGCAGATGTGTTGAAATCAGCCAGCCTATTGCCCCGAAAATTAAAATTTGAGGTATCAAGCAAATAACCGTTAGAATAATTGAATAAAAAAGTTTAATCGGATTGAGAGTCAAAACTTCAGTTTTATTTGTTCGAACATTATTGATAGCTTTAGTGAGCAAACCAAGAAACAAAACTCCAAATATCGAAGCCCAGAGATAAAATCCCGTCATTTCGCCTTTTATAAATAAATTAGAACAATAAAAAACAGGCAGAGAGTAAATTAAAATTTTAACCGCAGATAAATCTTCACTTAAAGATTCATTTAAATATGTTAAAACTGAAGCCATAAATTTACCTATCCTTGAATTAATCTTTTCAATTCATTTGGTTTTGAAGTTTTTGTCATCGCATCGTCAAGCGTAATCAAACCTTTTTTATATAAATTTGCAAGAGCTGCTTCAAGAGTCTGCATACCCACACCGGAACTTGTCTGGATGGTAGAATAAATTTGTGCAGCTTTAGACTCTCTTATGAGGTTTGCAACAGCAGGTGTAACAACAAGGATTTCCTGCGCCATAATACGACCTTTTTGACGTCCGTCAGGCAAACGTTTAGGAAGCAGTGTTTGAGCAAAAATTGCAATCAGAGAGTTTGCAAGCTGAATACGAATTTGCTGCTGCTGACCTTCAGGGAATACGTCTACAATACGGTCAATTGTCTGTGATGCGGATGAGGTGTGAAGTGTTCCGAAGACCAAGTGACCTGTTTCAGCAGCTGTTAAGGCTAAAGCAATTGTTTCATGGTCACGCATCTCACCTACAAGAATAATATCAGGGTCTTCACGTAGAGCGGATTTCAGAGCGTTTGCAAAAGATCTTGTATCAAGCCCTAGTTCACGTTGATTTATTACACTCAACTTTGAAGTATGCACGAATTCGACAGGGTCCTCAATAGTCAAAATGTGTTCAGCCCTTGTTCTGTTAATATAATCAATCATTGCCGCAAGAGTTGTAGATTTACCTGAACCGGTAGGACCTGTAACAAGCACCAAACCTCTCGGACGCTCAGCCATTTTGGCAACAATAGGAGGCATTCCTAAATCTTCAAGTTTTGGGGCTGAAGATGAAATTGTTCTGAATGCAGCAGCATAACATCCTTTGTCTTTATAAAAGTTTACACGGAAACGTCCTACACCTTCTATACCGTAAGAAAAATCCAACTCCCATTCTTGTTCAAGACGTCGTCTTTGTTCATTTGACAACATAGGAAATAATAAAGCTTCAACACCCTCCGGAGTCAAAGGATCATATTCTGTTCTTATAAGTTCACCATCAATACGCATTACAGGAGGTAATGCGTTTGAAATGTGCAAATCTGAACCGTTTTTCTCAACCAGTTCTTTCAATAAATCTTCAATAATAAAAATACTCATAATAAATATTTCCCTTTATATTATTCGTTACAATCCATAATTGCATCCGCATCTTTAGATGCAAGTTCTATCATTAAATAAGTCATATAAGCCCCAAGAGCAACCGCTTTCGGATCTAAATCCGTTTTATTTGCCGCTTCGATAATTGCAGTATTGATTTCAGGATTTTCATCTTTTATATAATGAATCATTTTTTTACGCCACGCAGGCATATCCTGAAAAATTTCATTAAAAGCGGTACTCGCGGTTTCTTCCGTAATTACAGGCAGCATATAACCAATCCTCAACACTTTTTATACTTCTAACTTTTGTATAATAACATAAAACTCAAAGCTTGTCTATTTTTCAAGGAAAATCGTATATTTGGAGTATAATAAAATTATGAAATTGAAAACTCTTATTCTCAAAAATTACAGAAATTGCGAGAATGTTAAACTTAATTTTGATAAATCAAAAATACTTATCATAGGAAAAAATGCGCAAGGCAAAACAAATATACTTGAAAGTATTTATTTTTTATCAACCCTGAAAAGTCCGCGAACTTCCAACATTCCTGATTTAATTAAATTTGATTGTGAAAATTTCAGACTTGAATCAGAATTGGTAAAATCTAATACAGACATTGAACTTTCGTATTCATACAATACTGAAAAAAAACGCGAAATTAAAATTAACGGAGTTAAATCTACAATAAAAGATTTTAAATCAGTTTTAAAAACTGTTTTGTTTTCAACTTCCGACTTACTACTGTTGCGCGGAACACCGCAAGATCGCAGAGATTGGCTTGATAATGCAATTTCACAAGTTTACCCTGCTTATGATGACAGATTAGCCAAATACGAAAAAATTCGCATCCAAAAGAACAATTTTCTAAAAGAATGCGCTAAAACAGGATATTCTAATGATGCACTTTTGGATGTTTTCAATGAACAATTATCAATCACAGGAAGCAACATTATTTATATAAGGAAAAAATACCTGCGCGAAATTGAAAAAATTTCTTGTGAAAAACACCGTACAATAAGCGAAACGGAAAATCTCTCAATTCATTATGACTGTTCATTTTTAGGAATTAATAACGACATTGAAGATATTGAAATAATTCAAGAAAAATTTAAAGCTTCTCTAGAAGAACGCAAAACAGAAGAAATGCGCAGATGTCAAGCTTGCGTTGGACCTCACAGGGATGATGTTGTATTTTTCATTAATAATCAAGAGGCAACGAAATTTGCTTCTCAAGGGCAGCAGAGAACTGTAGTTCTTGCCTTAAAACTATCTGAATTAGACATTATTACAGCAAAAACAGGCGAAGAACCCATCCTGCTGCTTGATGATGTTTTAGCAGAACTTGATGATATGAGACAAAATTACCTTTTAAAGTCAATAAATTCTAATACTCAAACCATAATAACTTCTGTAGATACCATTCTTTTTGAAGATGAGTTTTTAAAGGATGTGCAAATTTTTAAAATAGAAAACGGAAAAATTATTTAATAAATAACCGACAAAATTAATTTTTTAATCAATTCTAATTGTTCTTTTTTCGCCAAGGATAATATGTCATATATGTCAGATTTTAACAAATTTTCCGGAGTATTTTCGTCAAATTTATTATTTAGGAGCTCATTTGGAGAAATATTAAAGACTTTAACCATTTTTAAAAAAGTATCAAGAGAGGGTAAACTCCCCCCTGCTTCAATTCTGGCAACTTGACGCGGATCAATTTCAATAAGTTCTGCTAATTTTTCCTGCGTAAGATGATTAATTTTTCTATAATTTTTTATACTTTGTCCAAATAGTTCTTTATTCATAACAGCTCCTTATTTTGAGGATAAATACTATTTGAACAAATAAACACGAAGTATTTTGCATCTGCACTTGAATTTATGCAATAAATAGCATATAATATAAAATATAAAATTAGTTTATTCATATTTACGGCAAAAAAAGGAGCTGGAAAAACATGAAAAATTTGACATGTTACCACGAATTACGCGAACTTAATTCCCTCGCCCGATGGGAGAGGGGTAAAGATGTTCTCCTCCCTAGACAGGGACAAGAATTGCCAACGAGCTTGCGAGTTGTGCAAATTCTGTTTGCCTGTGGTAGAGGAGCAAGAGGTGGGTGGAATAATC
>CADBQQ010000013.1 GCA_902796825.1 uncultured bacterium | reverse complement strand
AGAACTTGTTGACACAAGTGAATATGCTTTATATTTTTAATCTCCATCTCATAGTTAATTACATCTTGTTCTGTATGTTAAATTACACTACTCCTTAGGCAATTAATTGTGAGCTATGATTACATTAAACAATTACCCTAATATAAATTATACTTTTACAAGCAGCCACCGCTCAAATAAGAAAAAGAACAATATTCGTCCGTTAATCGGCTCATCTATAGGTGTTGCTGCCGGATATTTTGCAACAAAAAATGTAAACATAAAAACGAATCACAGAATTCTTGATGCATTAATACATTTACTTGCTATGGCAGGCGGCGCAAATCTTGGAGGAGTAATATTCGGTTCAATCGGTGCAGATAAAAAACAAATCAAGAAAAAATGGCACGAAGCAGGTTTTCAGATAATGAATACAACTATTCCTATGCTGCTTGTTGGTGCAACTAATGCTTTATGCGACAAATTTAATCCAAAAAATAATAAACTGAGAATTATATCCTCCTTTGCCGCAATGACCTCTGGAGCAGTAATTGCAACAAAAATTACTAATGCCTCTAAAAAAGATAATGAAAAAAACAGAAAATATACGATAAAAGATTCTTTAGCAAACATTGACGACATTGTTGCAACAATCGCAATAGGTTTTCCTAAACTAAATTACTTACACCTTGAAACAACACTTATGCCGTTTATATATGCATACAACGGCATGCGCTCAGGCAGAAAAGAATAATTGAACAATCTTTTCAAAATATCGTTATAATGATACAATATGCTTAGGAGTGAATTATGAAAAAAATATTTATTGTTTTTGCATGTTTAATTCTCGGAGTCACACCTTGTCTGGCATACAGTTATTGCTACAAAGATATGACTACAGGGCATCGGATTTGTACCCAATATACAGGCGGCTACAATATGTATAATAATCCGTACTACAATCCTTATAGAATGCCCCAGCGCAGATATTATAATACCGCACCGATAGGCGGCGGTACAACTGTTGTTAAATACAATTCCGGTTTTCCGGTTGCTATACAGAAAGGCTGGAGAACTTATAGTATAAATTCTATTAATAGCGGAATGCAAAATTCAGGTGCGACATTTGTATTCAAATAAGCACACCCTTCTTTTTATGCCCTCGCAGTAAACGGCACCGCCTCAAATTAGGAAGAATATTCATTCTTCCATAATTTTCGGTCTGGCATTACATGCCTGCCTCTGCTCGGGCGCAAAAAAAAAGCCGTTTAAAAAAAACGGCTACCAGACTTGGGGAGGAGGTATGAAAAACTTTCGTCTTTCATATCTTATATTTTTTATATCGACAGAGATAAATATTTCTTTAAACCACACGCTAAAATCTCCTCCAAATGGAGGAGTCATAAACAAGGCGCCGATGTAATTACATCGGCGCCTTGTTTATTTTAGTTATATGCAAACTAACTTACCTGCATTTCTTTTTCAAAACCAAACAGCGAACTTACAGACTCATCATCATGAATTCTTGAAATTGCCTGCGCCAGTAACGGTGCAACTGAAATTTGTTTAATATTGGAAGGCATTTTATCCATATCCAAAGGAATTGTATTTGTTACAATACACTCAGTAATTGGGGCAGAACCCAATCTTTCTACTGCCGGACCTGAGAATACAGGGTGAGTTGCGCCGACATATATTTCTTTAGCACCTTTTGATTTCAATAATTTTGCAGCTTCGCAGATTGTTCCTGCTGTATCAATTATGTCGTCAAACATCAAGCAAACCTTGCCCGCAACATCACCGATAACGTTTGCGGCAATTGCTTCGTTGTGCTTATCACGTCTTTTATCAATAATTGCAATAGGGCAATCCAATCTTTTTGCAAAATATCTTGTGCGGTTTGCACCACCCATATCAGGAGATACGGCAACCATTTCTTCAGGATTAATATTTAAAGATTTAATGTAATTAGTGATTATAGGTGCAGCATATATATGATCAACAAGTATATTAAAGAAGCCTTGAATTTGACCTGTATGCAAATCCATAGCAAGAACTCTGTCTGCGCCTGCTGTTGTTAACAAATCAGCAACAAGCTTTGCGGTAATTGCTTCTCTGCCGGAGGTTTTTCTATCTTGTCTTGCATAGCCGTAATAAGGGATTACTGCCGTAATGGTTTTTGCACTGGCTCTTTTGAAGGCATCTATAATAATCAAAAGCTCCATCAAATTTTCATTTACAGGATTACATACAGGTTGGATAACAAAAACATCATCTCCGCGAACGCTTTCTTTTACTTGTACATAAATTTCGCCATCAGCAAAATTTTTAACAATCATGGGTCCGATTGAAGTTCCTAATTCGTTTGCAATTTCTTGTGCTAATTGAGGATTTGAGCGCCCTGCAAACAATTTAATGTCATGATTTGGACTTATTGCTCTTTCTAATTCTTGATAAGTTTTTTCTTCAATTGAAACCATTTACTAATCCTTTCCTTACACCTGCATGGTTTATTATAGTTCTTTATGTGTACATCTACAAGTTTTTTTTAAGTTTTGTAATACTAAAACTTGTAAAAATAAAATTTGCGAAAATAATAAAAATCCCCTCCTAATAATAGGAAGGGATTTTGTATGTTATTTTGTACATTATTTCTTAGACGGAATTCTCATTCCATAGAAAGATCTTACTACGAAAACTAACGCAACAACTAAGAATATCCATCCAAAAATTGGTGCGATTTCTCTAAAATTTTCGTTAATAGCGATTTCCATTGCCAACAATCCGAATAAAGTTGTGAACTTGATAATAGGGTTCATTGCAACGGAAGATGTATCCTTGAACGGGTCACCTACCGTATCACCCACAACCGTAGCCTCATGAAGCGGTGTACCTTTTTCGCAAAGGTCTACTTCTACAATTTTCTTAGCGTTATCCCAACATCCGCCCGCATTTGCCATAAATACGGCCTGGAATAAACCAAAAATCGCTATTGCAATTAAATAACTTACAAAGAATGATACCGCCAAATTTGATGCTTCATTCGGTGCTGATAAACAAGCTAAGGCAAGAGCAAAAGTAAACAATGCTATAAAGATATTAACCATACCTTTTTGTGCATATTGAGTACAGATTTTAACAACTTCTTTTGAATTTGCAACATTTGCACTCTTTTCATCAGCTTCGCCAAGCTTGATATGTTCTTTAATGTATTCAACAGCGCGATAAGCACCTGTAGTAACTGCCTGCATAGAAGCTCCGCTGAACCAGTAAATTACCGCACCACCTGTTAAAAGACCTAACAAAGTATAAGGATTTAACAAGTTCAAAATCATTTCCGGCTGAATACCCAACGTGTTTTTAATTACTAAAATTAATGAGAAAATCATTGTAGTTGCACCAACAACCGCAGTACCGATAAGTACAGGTTTTGATGTCGCTTTAAATGTATTTCCTGCTCCATCGTTTTCTTCAAGATATTTCTTAGCATTTTCAAAATCAGGATTAAATCCGTATTGGTTTTGAATTTCATCATTTACATTCGGAATATCTTCAATCAATGATAATTCATAAACAGATTGAGCATTATCGGTTACAGGACCATAAGAATCGACTGCAATTGTAACAGGTCCCATACCCAAAAACCCAAATGCAACCAGACCAAAAGCAAATACTGATGAATAATCCATCAAATATTCCGGTATATATGTACTTGCATAGTATGCCAATCCCATCAAGAATACGATTACCATACCAATCCAAAAACCTGAGAAGTTTCCTGAAACAATACCTGAAAGAATTGTTAAAGAAGAACCTCCTTCTCTTGAAGCTGTAACAACTTCTTCTGTATGCTTAGCTTTCGGAGAAGTGAATATTTTTGTAAATTCAGGAATTAAAGCCGCACCCAATGTTCCGCAAGAAATGATTGTTGCAAGAACAAACCATGTGTATTCTCCCATACAGCATAGCAGCCATTTGCTCACTGAATAAGTCATTGCAATTGACAAAATTGAAGTAAGCCAAACAAGTCTTGTCAGCGACAATTCAAAGTCAAATTTCTTTGTATAACCGGCATAAGCTTTGTCATACAGACCGTTAAACCAGTATGCAACAACAGATGTAATAATCATTAAAAATCTCATAACAAAAATCCAAGCCAGTAATTGAACTTGATTTTCGCCGCCTGCAACCGCAAGCAATATAAAGCTTACTAATGCAACACCTGTTACACCGTAAGTTTCAAAACCATCAGCTGTCGGCCCGATTGAATCGCCGGCATTGTCTCCCGTACAATCTGCGATAACACCGGGATTACGAGGATCATCTTCTTTAATACCAAATTGAATTTTCATTAAATCTGAACCGATATCAGCGATTTTTGTAAAGATACCCCCTGCTACACGCAAAGCTGAAGCACCTAAACTTTCACCGATAGCAAAACCGATAAAACAAGCTCCTGCGATTTCACCCGGTACAAATAATAATATGATTAACATCATAATTAATTCAACCGAAACAAGTAAAACACCAATACTCATACCGGCTTTTAACGGAATATTTAAAATATTTAAAGGCTGTCCTTTTAAAGCGGCAAAAGCAGTTCTTGAATTTGCAAGAGTGTTCATTCTGATGCCGAACCAAGCAACCGCGTATGAACCTAAAATACCGATTACTGACCAGCAAAGAATAGTTAATACTCCGCCAAATCCCATTTTTTCAAGATAGCCGAAATAAAATGCTATACATAAACCAATGACGATTTCCAACGCAAGTAAAAATTTACCCTGTTGTACAAGATACGTTTTACAAGTTTCAAAGATTGTGTTCCCGACAGCATCCATAGCCTTGTGAACGTCAAGCTTTTTTATTTCAAGGAACTTAATCAGCCCGAAAATCAATCCGACAAATGCAACCCCCAGCCCTGCCAACAAAAGTGAATAACTGTCGGAGGACAGAGTTTTTATACTCGGGACTACAAGATCTGCTTCACTTGCAAAAGCAGGTGAAATACTAATGGCAATAACTGAAAATAAAGCCATTAGTGATTTGAAAAATTTAGTCATATTTCTCTCCTTCTTAAAAGTTTCAAATTACAATCTTATTATAAACAATAATTATATATTAAACAATATTTTTACAATTAGCCCTATTGTCGGACAAAAACGCCCAACTTTACGATTTCTGCGCAATTGTCACTTGAATTTTCTACATTCCCATGTATGAAGCGAACAACGGCAGATACAATGCTAATGCCAAAATCAATACAATTGTACCGATAACGATTAACATAATCGGTTCAATCATCTTGGTCATAATATCAATAATTGTATCTAATTTTTTATCAATATAATTAGTTGCCTGTAAAAGCATATCTCCCAAACGACCTGATTGTTCACCTGTTGCAATCATAAACAAAATCATTTTAGGCATTGTTCCTGTTGCTCTTAACGCCGCAGACAAATGCTGCCCTTGTTTTACTCTTTCTGTAGATTCTTCTACTTTTAGAAGTAATGTATGGTTTGTTAGAGTAACAATTGCAAGGTGTAAACATTCCAAAATAGGAACACCTGCCTCGTAAGCGACCTGCATAACCGCAATAAAGTTTGCAAAGTTTGAATATTGCATCAAATCCGTCAAGACAGGAACTTTTAAAACCCATTCGTCAATCTTCCATCTTGAAGGTTTCCATTTAAATAAAAATTGAATAAGAAATACAGTAGCGGCAATGCCAAGAGGAATTGTAATCCAGTGTGTTTTAAGAAATACACCCATACCGATTAATACTCTTGTAATCCATGGTAATGTCATTCCCATCTGGTCAAACATTTCAGCAAATACAGGGAATACAAATACTAACATGACAAGTACAATTACAACCGCCAAACAAATTACGAAAACCGGATACATCAATGTCCCGATAACTTTTGCTCTGATAGCAGATTGTTTGTTCAGCAATTCCAACAAACGTTCCAATGTTTTTTCCAATTCACCGGAATCTTCACCGGCTTTAACAAGACCGATATAAACCTGCCCGAATTGTTCCGGATATTTTGCGATTGTACCGGCAAACGTTCCGCCGTTCATAATCTGACGTCTTAATTCCGTTGCGCATTGTCGTATTCTCAATTTTGCGGCATCATTTTCAATAAATAATAAAGATTCAATAATAGGAATACCGGCAGCAGCAAGAATTTGCAAAGTTGAGGTCAAATCTATTTGATCAGCCAGACCCAATTTCGGCATTTTTGTCGGTTTTTTGTCATCTTGCTTTTTAGCTGTTGCAACAGCTTGTTCCTCAACTATATTTGTAGGAATAAAACCGAGATTACGAACCTCTGCACGCGCTCCGCGCAAATCATCCGCTTCAACTTTACCCTTTACAATTTCATTTGACCCTTCTTTATACGCTGTATAATTATAAACTGTCATACTACCTCTATTCTCCTGCCAAACCAAGAACTCTTATAAATTCACTAATAGATGTTCTACCCTCAATAATGTGATTGTAACAAGACTGCCCAAGAGTTAACATTCCGTTATCCATTGCACTTTCTTCAATTTCCAAATCATGCGCACCTTGAGCAATAAGTTTTTTAATCTCTCTTGTAATCGGCATAATCTCATAAACACCCATACGTCCTTTATAGCCTTGAAATCCGCATTTTGCGCAGCCTACAGGTTTGTATATAGGTGTATTCATAAGCTGTTGTATTTTATCTTCATCCGTTGTAATCTGCATTGCTTCTTCTCTTGTGCAGTGATATTCGGATTTGCAATGATCGCATAATCTTCTTACAAGACGCTGCGCAATAACACCTGACAATGTAGAAGAAACAAGATAATCTTTTGCGCCCATTTCAATTAAACGTGTAACAGTTGCAGCAGCTGAGTTTGTGTGAACCGTACTTAATACAAGGTGACCTGTCAAAGCAGCTGCGATAGCTGTTTCAAGAGTTTCATAGTCACGAATTTCACCAACGAGAATAATATCAGGGTCCTGACGCAAAATTGCTCTCATACAAGAAGCGAATGTAATACCTGCTTTCGCGTTAACCTGTGATTGGTTAATACCCTCCAACTTGATTTCTATCGGGTCCTCAATTGTGGTGATATTTACAGATTCATCATTCAATGCTTTTAAAACCGAATACAATGTAGTCGTTTTACCTGAACCCGTAGGACCTGAAGTTAGAATAATACCATTCGGGCAGGATACCATTTTTTTAATCTTCGCAATGTCATCCGCGCTTGCACCCACAAGATCAATTTTTCTATCATTTGAAGCCAGACTAACAGCAGGCGCCAAAATACGAATACAAACCTTTTCTTTGCCTGAAACCGGTAATGTGTTAATACGAAAGTCATAAGAGCAATTGTTATAAGATATTGAGAACGTACCGTCTTGAGGACGTCTTTGCTCTGCAATATTCATTCTTGACATAACCTTAAAACGGGCAATTACCGATGTTTCAACTTTCGACGGTACATCCAGCACTTTTTGAAGCATACCGTCACGTCTATATCTTACAATATAACCCGATAATCTCGGTTCTATGTGAATATCGGAAACTTTGTTATCAATTGCGTTTGTAATAATCTGGTTAACAAATTTTGCAACCAGACCTGTAGAATCTTGAAGTTCTTCGTTAAGCTGATCACTTAAAGACTTGACTTCATCAAATTCAACAGCTTCTTCTTCTTCAATATCCTGAATAATTTCTTTTGTCGCACGATCACGTTCAGAAAAGAAAGTGTCAATTGAATTCTTGAACTCATAGTGAGTCATCAACAATTGTTTAGGATTTAAACCTGTCAAATAAATAATCTGCTTGAGAATATCATTCGGGATAGGTTTAACAACACCGATAACAAGGGTTTTGCCGTCAGAAGAAATCGGAATAACCGAATTTGACTTAATAAAATCCTCCGGCAAAATATTAACAAACTTTTTCTGATTGGCTAATTGGTCCTCTGTTACAACGTCAACACCTGTTTGAGAGTGTAACACTTCTTTCAATTGTTCAAGCGTAATAAATCCCATATCAAAGAGCATAGAACCAATAGGCACTTTTTTACGCTTTGATTCGGCAAGAGCGTTCATCAATTGAACTTCAGTGATTATTCCTTTTTTTAGAAGTATTTCACCTAGCCGGCCTTTAGATTGTGTATGGAGTTTTTGAGAAATATCCGCAACTTGGGATGCTTCATCTTTTGTTTGAGAAGGCGGCATATCTTCTTCCGAAACATAATCCGAAAGAAGCTCTTTTAAATCATCTTCTCCAACAAGCATAAATTTTACAGTTTGCGGAAAATATTTTTTTACTAAAGCACTAATTTTATCTTTATCGGAATTTTTAGATACAGCAATGAAAAGGAAATCATCTTTAATACTGATTGGAATAAATTGATACTGTCCCAATAGTTTATTATCAATATTTTCCAGTAAATTTTTATTTATACTGTTTTTAAGTCGTAAAATTAGTGCATTCATTTATTTAGTTTTAGTTTCAATTTCAAAGCTGTATCTTATCTTCCGTTAAGATTACAATGTTACGTTTGCTTCCCCAACAGCATCTTCTGTATCTATAACAATTTGAGGAGTCAACATAATAACCATTTCTTCTTTTTCTTTTCTGGTGCTTGTGCTTCTAAAGAACATACCAAGAACAGGAATATCACCTAAGAACGGTATTTTAGAAACTGTTTTTGATTCATTTTCTTTAATCATACCGCCGATAACAAGAGTTTCACCATCTTTGATACGAACACCTTTCAAGTCAAGATTTCTGTGGAAAAGTAATGTTGCAGAAAGCTCATCTTCGCCGGTAACACCCTTTGAATATAATTGTTCTTTAATATCAGAATATTCAGGCGCAATATCAAGAGTTACATAACCGTCAGGGCTGATAAACGGAGTAATATTGATTGTAATACCGTTATCGTCAGAAATATCGTAATCTCTCTGAACCTGAGAAGATCCTGAACCAGAAGTTGAATCCAAATATTGAGTAGTAACTTTAGTTACATAATCTGAAGTCAATTCAATAGATGATTCCTGACCGCTTGTTAAGAGTACTCTAGGATTAGCAAGTACGCGGCCTTTAGAGTTTTCAACCAGATAGTTAACCATATAAATCAACTGAGGAGATGTACTCCATTTTGTATAATTGCTTGTAGTTGAAGTTCCGCTGCTTGAATCTGTTGAAGAAAATCCTTTACCCGCAAAAAATATCGGATAACCTTCCGCAGTTTTAAAACCTGTACCGCCGCCGGCATTGAATGAGAAGTTATGGCTCATGAATTGCCAAGTGTTAGAAAACTGCTTACTTCCTGATTCTGACAATGAAATAATCTGAACCTCTAAATAAGCTTGAGGAGATTTTTTATCAGTCATTGCAACGTAATCTTTTATTAATTCAATCTGAGACGGAGAACCACCGATAATTTGCACGGTTCCTTGAGTCGGGAAATATGAAACGGACAATGTCTTCACATCCAAACCGCTTAATCCTTCGCCAGAAGCAGAACCTGCATCAATACTGCAAACCAAAGTTCCGCCGCCTACAGCGATTGAACCGCCGCCGGAACCGCCAGAACTTGAAGAAGACGAACTGTCACTATCAGATGCAAAACCTGTAGGAACACCCTCTATAGAAGCCGCACCGCCTGTTGCTCCACCGCCCGAAATTGTAGACGGTAACAATGTATTACAAATCAAATCTGCCATCTCGGCAGGAGTTGTATGATTTACTTTAAATGTTGTGATTGTCGGTTTTTTATCAAACTGTTCAACAATTTTTCTGGCCATAATAGCGTCATTTTCTGTACCCATTACGATTAAATCGTTTGTTGCAGGGTTCACTGTAACAACAGGCTTTGTAGACAAGCCCGGATTTAATGCGCTATCTTTATTAAAGATATTTGAATTCAAGAATGATGCAATTGATGAAGCGTTTACATATCTTACAGGAATTAACGACATACTTTTTGCCGCTACAGAAACAGCATCATCTTTTGATGAAACAACAAGCGTATTAGCTTGAATATCGTAATATAAATTATTTGTTTGAACTACTAAGTCTAAAGCTTTTTGCAACGGAATATCCACAAGATCCATTGTTACAGTACCTGTAACAGACGGTGCAAAAATAATATTCATACCTGCCTGATCCGCAAACATTCTCAAAACCTGTTGAATATCCGCTTCACGTAAGCTCAAATTCACAACAGAATTTGCGTTTGAAATTCTTGTTTCAGATATAGCACCCAATTTGGCATCTGAACCCCTTAGTGCCGGTCCGTTCATATAATCGTAACCGTAATTACCATCCAATGCGATTGAAGCTGTCATCAAATTCGTCAGAGCGAAAGCTGATAACATTACACTTGCAACAATTCTTTTCCCAATTTTATTTTTCATATCTGCTCCTGCTTATTTATCCTTTATAATTAACCTTTTCTACCACCAAATCTATTTTTTAAATTATACAAATCGTTTTGATATTTGCTTATATCTTCTTTTGAGAACAATTCGCCAATCGCCGCAGAGTATACGTTTGAACCCAAACTTACCGTTATCCAGTTAGGATTGATTTTTACAACTTTATACTCTTGACCTATGATTTTGTCACCTGTTCTAACAAGATAATCTTTGTCATCAACATTTATGATTGCAGACGGGCTTGCTTCGTTATACATAATCCCGACAACTTTTGTACGTGTAATTTTTGCCGCCGCTGTTGTTTCCGGTCCCAATGCTGTCGGCGGAACAGGCAAATTGAAGCTATACGGACTTATATCATCTTTTTCACGAATAACAGTTCCCTCTAAACCTTTAATCTGCGCTATTCGTGCATTGTAAGCGTTTGCCTCCGCAATAGCAGAATTTCTTGCTTCATTATACGCACTCAATTCTCCATACGGCATAAACGGGTCAGAACGTCCGATTGAAGTAACATCATAAGAAACCATATCTCCGCTTGTTTTACGTCCACTCACATGAATGTCAACATCAACGTCAACTGCCGCAGATGCCTCTTGAGCTTCGTTAATTTCCGCAGGCTGACTTTGCGCAGCCGGCTCCGGAGCTGTTTCTTCTTCTGCCTTTTTCCCGCATCCGCAAACTACAACACCTGCAACTAACACAGCAACAATAAATGTAATTATATGCGCTTTGTGCCTTGCAAACATTGAGCCCTCTTTCTCAAAATAACTTGTATTCACGCTGTATCCTACCCATCTAAGTCTTTTATTTTACTGCTATAAGAATACTATTTACCATTAAAGTAAATAACTGTTCTATAATGAATATAACATATTCTTTTTTTGTGGGCAAAGTTCATTATATTAATACTCTTTTTAGAGGATATTGCCTCGAAAATGCAGAAATACAAAGCTTTTAGCAAGTTTATATATTGTAACAGTTGATTAATAATATGAAAAGTTCAATCTTTAGATTGATAACGAATACTCAATCTTTCCAGCCATCGCACAAAACGCACTATCCATGCTTCTGTGTCTGCTGTTATTGAATCCACAAGAATAGTCTTACATCCGAGATTTTTACCGCATAAAATATCTGTTAAGGGTCTATCGCCGACTAGAATACAATTTTCCGGCACAAGACCGTAATCATGCAAAAATCTGCGCACCTTAAAAGTTTTTGGTTTACAAGCTTCAAACAGAAGCGGGAAATCAGAAATCGCACTTACCTTTTTTTTATATTCAGGATTTTTATTGTTTGATACAACCGCAACAAAAAAAAGTTTTTTTGCGTTATTCAAAAATTCAATTGTTTTTTCTGTATAAACTCCTGATTTTGAAGCCATTAAAGTGCTGTCTAAATCAAACAAAAGTGCTTTAATTCCACTATTCTTCAATTCATTTAAATCAATATCATATATATTTTTCAAATTGTAATCAGGTTTAAGAAACATGCTCTTTAATTCCTATTGTTCTTGCAATTGCAAAATCACAATCTTCAGGAGTTTTTTCCAACTTTACATAAACTTCGGCATTCGTATTACCTACGACTAATTCTATGCCGTTTTCGTCGTAAATTCCCTTGATTTTTGTTCTGAATTGCTCATTTGGAGTAATAATTTCTACTTCATCTTCAGGATAAATTTTATTTTTTATTTTAATAAATAAAAGTTTTTCATTGTTAATATTTTTTAATCCGTGAAATTCAAACAAGAAATCTGCGCCCGCAAGACCTTTTGACAAATTATAGCTATATGAGTCTTTAGCATTACCTCCGCCAAGCGCAAAGCCTGTTGTGTAACCACGATTACCGACCTTTTTTAATTCCTCGAAATATTTTGACATATCTGCCTGCGGATTTTCCATAAGTTCATCAATCGCATTGCGGTATGTTTTTGCTACCGCAGAAACATAGTACAAACTCTTTGTCCTGCCCTCAACTTTGAACGAATCTACACCCGCATTCATTAAATCTTTCAAATAATGTACAAGACATAAATCTTTCGGACTCAAAATATGAGTTCCGTGAGTATCTTCGTTGATTTCGTAATATTCTCCGGGTCTTGTTTCTTCTACAAGCTTGTAACCCCAACGGCAAGGCTGACAGCAATTACCTTGATTTGAAATTCTTTCTCCGTTTGTAAAATAATCACTTAACAAACATCTTCCTGAAAAAGATACGCATTGAGCGCCATGTATAAAGCATTCTATTTCCATATCGGGAACGTTTTGCTTAATTTCTGCTATTTCAGGGATAGAAAGCTCGCGCGCAAGAACCACACGGCTTGCGCCCATATCCTGCCAGAATTTTACACATTCATAATTCAGAATATTTGTTTGAGTGCTGATATGAATATCAGTATTTGGCATGTATTTTTTTAACAACTTAATTATCCCGAAATCACTGACCAAAACAGCGTCAGGATTAGAATCTTTAATTATTTCAATACATTCTTCCAAATGTTTTATATCTTTGTTGAAAGCAAAAATATTAAGCGTAAGATACGCTTTAGCACCCAATTTGTGGGCTAAATCAACGGCTTGTTTAAGATTATCCAGAGTAATAATTTGTCCTTTGCGCATGGCACGCAGACTGAAATCCACAACACCTAAATATACTGCATCCGCACCATATCTTACAGCATACTCTAATTTTTCTATATTGCCCGCAGGCATTAAAAGTTCCGGCTTTTTCATAACAATTAGATAATAATCTAAACGAATTCAATAATCAACCAAACAGGTGATGTTATTTTTTCGTAAAAGTAGAAAATAAAAAATGAAAAGAGTTTATGGAGAGAATAACGATATGAGAACTATTTCTAATGCAACAACAACAATCAAAGAAATTTGGTCATACCAGCATCCTGTAATGCACACATGGTTTTTATTCAGTGCAGCTTCTGTAGGGTGTATGTTCACATTGTTATTTTTCGTATTATAAGTTTACGGCGGGCATTCCCGCCGAACGGTATTGATTTATAAAATACAACCCCGTAAGAAAACCGCAAGGGCATGCCCTTGCGGTTGTTGTTTTATTTTT
>CADBQQ010000012.1 GCA_902796825.1 uncultured bacterium | reverse complement strand
TTGTTATAAAACTTTTCAATCTCTCCATTGCAATTTTTAATTTTTCCAGAGAGTAAGCATAAGAAATTCGCAAATAGCCTTCACCACTATCGCCAAAAGCTGTTCCCGGAACAACTGCTACTTTTTCTTCTTCTAAAAATTTTAGTGCAAATTCTTCGCTTGTCATTCCGAATTCTTTTATGCATGGAAATACATAAAAAGCTCCGTAAGGTTCAAAACATTCCAGTCTCATTTGCTTAAATTCATTCATCAAAAATCGGCGTCGTTGATTATATGCTTCGCGCATTATTTTTATATCATCATCACCATTTTTTAGAGCTTCTATTGCGCCGTACTGGCTTAGTGTAGGAGCACACATTATTGCAAACTGGTGAATTTTTGTCATTTGTTTAATCAATTCTTTTGGACCGCAAGCATAACCCAATCTCCAGCCGGTCATTGCATAAGCTTTGGAAAATCCGTTTATTAGTAAAGTTCTTTCTTTCATTCCGTCAAGGCTTGCGATAGAAGTGTGTTTCCCTTTGTAAGTCAGTTCGGCATAAATTTCGTCCGACATAACAAAAATATCTTTTTCTTTTATGATTTTTGAGATTTTTTCTAAATCTTCGCGTTCCATAATGGCGCCGGTAGGATTGTTCGGATAAGGTAAAATTAAAACTTTTGTTTTGTCCGTAATTGCGTTCTCAAGTTCTTCAGGTGTGAGGCGAAAATCGTTTTCTGCTTTGAGATTAATAATTACATTTTTCCCGCCTGCAAGATAAGAGCAAGGTGCATAAGAAACATAAGACGGTTGTGGAATAATTACTTCATCTCCGGCATTCAGCATTGCGCGAAGTCCTATGTCAATTGCTTCAGAGCCACCTACTGTTACAAGGATTTCACTATTTGGGTCATAATGAGCATAGTAATGAGATTTTACGTAAGAACTTATTTCTGTTCGGAGTTCTTTTAGTCCGGAATTTGAAGTGTAAAAAGTCCTTCCGCGTTCAAAAGAATAAATTCCTTCTTCCCGAATGTGCCAAGGAGTCTCAAAATCAGGCTCGCCAACACCTAGAGAAATGGCATCTTTCATCTCACTTACAATGTCAAAAAATTTTCTTATGCCTGATGGTTTTATTTCTTGAACTTTATCTGAGAGAATATTTTTCACGGTGTTACAACCTCTCTGGTATCTTCTTCGGGTTTTGAAAGTATTGTTCCGTGATCTTTGTATTTTTTAAGTATAAAATGTGTTGCTGTGCTTAAAACACTGTCAAGAGTTGACAATTTGTCAGTTACAAATGCGGCAATATCTTTTAGAGTTTTTTCTTCCAGAGTAACTAACAAATCAAATCCGCCTGATATCAAATATACGGATTTTACTTCCGGGTAGTTGTAAATTCTTTGGGCAATTTTATCAAAACCTTGACCGCGCTGAGGGGTTACTCTAACCTCAATTAATGCGGTAACTTTTTCTATGGATGTTTTTTCCCAGTCTATTAGAGTATGATAAGCACAAATAATGCCTTCTTCTTCAAGTTTTTTTATTTCATTTGCAACATCTATTTCAGGTTTCCCGAGTAATACAGATAGTTCGCTTATTTCGATGCGGCTGTTTTTTTCAATGATAGAAAGCAATTCTTCTCTCATATAATTCTCCTTTTGTGAGAATTATATCATAAAGAGTCTTTAGAAAACTAACAGTTAAGTATTATTAAAATATGTTTTAAAATATGATTAGCCACGATGTCGAATATATCTGAAATTATTTTTCTTTAAAAATCTGAATACAGATTTGAGAGGAAAAATGTTAAGAAAAAAAATAATTATTTTCGGGATTTTGTTATGTTTTTTGTATCCGAAATTTACAGTTTTTGCACTTGATACTAAGTATCCCGATTATTCTTATGAATTTCTCGGAGAAGATAAACTTGAGACTTTTAATCGTAAAATGTTTAATTTTAATTTAAAATTAAACAAGTATGCTCTGCGTCCTGTGCATATTTTGTGGGCTTCTATAATGCCTGAATACGGTATGGATAGAATTCGCGCTGTTACTAGTAACATTGAATATCCTATAAGGCTTGCAAGCAGTTTAATCCAAAGGGATTTTAAGAACGCAAAAAATGAGACAGTACGCTTTTTAACGAATACAACAATAGGTCTGGGAGGTCTTTTTGATCCTGCAAAACGGTTTTTTAAGCTTGAAAAATCCAGTGAGGATATGGATCAAGCGCTTGCAGGATGTAAATTAAAAGCAGGACATTTTCTCGTTCTGCCGGGTTTGCCTGCTACAAGTTGCAGGGGTGTTTTCGGAAGTTTGCTTGATATAGCTTTAAATCCGGGTTCATATATTGCATCTCCTATTCTTGCAATGGTGAAAGCAGGATTGTTTATAAATAAAACTTCTTATATGCAGCCTTTAATCAAAATGGTAGAGGACAGATATGCCGATCCTTACGATATTGCGCGCAAAGCTTACGGGCTTGAAAGATATATAAAACTCGCGAATTTAGACAGGCTTGAACTGTCAAAGCTTTCCCCTACTCCGACTTATGATAATAATAAAACCGTAGTACAAAAACCAAAACCGGCGCCGCTTCCTGTTGTAAAAACTTCAGTTTTTTCAGAAATAGTGCTTGTCCCTGATTTAATTAAGGGTGGGGCGCAATTAAATAATATTGGTACCGAAAATTTTAAACTTATGCCTGATATTTTTTTATCTGATTTTAATCCGCAAAATCCTGTTGTTGATTCAATGCGGACTGCATTTTTATCAGACCCGAAGGTTAATAAATCTATGTGGAGTGATTTTTCTGTTTGGAACAGGAGTTTTTCTCATCAAATTAAAACAGGTAGTGTGCGCTTAAATAAAGATAGAGAAGAATATAAATTCCGCTACATATTGAATAAAGATAAAAAAGCTCCTGTTGCCATCATTTATCCGTCGATTGGCGAAGGTATAATGTCATCACATTCCGTTTTGTGGGCAAAAATCTTCTATGATGCAGGGTACTCCGTAGTTATTCAAGGAAGTCATTTTGAATGGGAATTTGTAAAAAGTATGCCGCAGGGGTATCATCCGGGACTTCCTGACAAAGATTCAGAACAATTGAGACGATTAACTGCGCTAATATTATATGACTTAAAGAAAAAATATGGTTATGAATTTGAAAATAAAGTGATTTTGGGTACATCATTCGGTGCGGTTGCTGCTTTGTTTGTAGGAAACAAAGAGTATAAAAACAATACTTTAGGCCACGTTAAATATATCTCAATTTGCCCGCCTGTTGAGCTTATGTATGCCATGTCGCAAATAGATAAAAATTCTCGCAATATTGGCACAGACTCCGAAGAATTTAAGCAAAAAACAGCAATGATTGCAGCAAAAATTCTAAAAATTTATAACGAAAAAGAGGACAATCCTAAAATGGAGCTGCCGACTTTACCTTTTAACGAAGAAGAAGGAAAAATAATTACAAGCTTTGTAATGCACCAGAAACTTTCTGATTTAATTTATACAATAGAAAATACAAAAGAAAATACTTCAAAACATGATATTTATAACCAAATAAATAACATGGACTATAAAGATTACGCTCAAAAATATCTTTTATCAGATGGGGAAACTAATACCGAAGATTTGTCTTATGAGACAAGTTTGCACTCAATTTCGGAGTTTTTAGAACATAACAATAATTATAAAATTTATCATTCAATTAATGATTATTTGACTAACACAAACCAGTTAAAGCGTTTGAAAGATTATGCGGGTGACAAAGTTGTATTTGTAGATAATGGTGCGCATTTGGGGTTTATTTATAGAAAAGAATTCCTCAATGATTTAAAACAAACAATCGCATCGTTATATTGAATTCTAGAATTCATCCTCAGCTAAAATTCTTAGTATTTTGTGTGCTTTTTCCAATTGTTCAGGTTTTAGTTTTATTTTATCAAAATAGTAAGTTGGGCTTTTAGCCCAACTCCATATTGTATCTTGTTTTGAGTAATTTAATACGTTTAAGGTCTTGAGTGGTTAAAGTACCGTAGTTCTCTTTATTTTTAATCCACATTATTTCAAAATCTATAGCTTTTTTTATTCCGTCTTTGCAACTATCTTCATTGATAATTTTTGAATTAAAAACAATCTTTCTGGTTTCAAATTTATCTAAATCAACATTGAGTCGCTTTAAAAATATAATAGAAGCCGGAGAAATTCCGCCTCCAATAATAAATTCTTTTTTTTGTTCTTTTGTTTTAGAAGCAATAGTTTCAGCTAATTCAAAAATTTTTTCACTATTGACATCCGAACAATTCAACCCCAGAGAATGCGCCATATCTGTTCTTCCCATGACAATGCCTTTAATATATTTTGCGCTGTCAGATTTTATAATTGCATTAAGGTTGTCAAACGCGCATATTGATTCAATGTTTGCAAAAAGGTTTATATTATTTAATTCTTCATTTGAAAAAACGCATTGTGATGCTTCAACGAATTTTTGCAGAGCGAAAGGTGATTCAATCATTGGCGCAACAATCGTTTTTGCACCGATTGATTTTGCGTCAAGTATGTCTTTAACGGCTTCACAGCCTCCAATTTTAACTGTTAAATCCAATCCTATGTTATTAGCTAAATTATTGAGGCGGATAACTTCTTCAATACTTGAAGCCTCCGCTGCAAATTCAGCTTTCACTCCACAGGCGTGATAATTATCTTTTAGTTCTTTCAATGTATCAGCTATTTTTTTTGAGAACATTATAATTCCTTATTAACATAAAGACTCCCTTAAGGAGCCTTTATAGAAATGGGCAGGGGTGGATTCGAACCACCGTACTCTCGCGAGAACAGATTTACAGTCTGTCGCCTTTAGCCACTCGGCCACCTACCCTTATTGAATTGTAAAATTTGCCCTTGACGAGATTTGAACTCGTGACCTCTCCCTTACCAAGGGAGTGCTCTACCCCTGAGCCACAAGGGCTTATGCCCCGAGTACAACCTCTCAAGCTTGGCGTTAATACGCTTGCGCTTGACGGCACCCTTGCAATAAAAAAGTCGGCAATGGGACTCGAACCTACAACCTACGGTTTACAAAACCGTTGCTCTGCCAATTGAGCTATGCCGGCTTAGTT
>CADBQQ010000011.1 GCA_902796825.1 uncultured bacterium | reverse complement strand
CTTTTTGCGTAATCTCGCAAAATATTTAAAATGTTTTCGTTAATTCTTCTATTGAACGGTACTTTTTTAAGACAGGTTTTCTTTCTGCCTGCCTGTTCACGTTTCCCGCCCCATTGAGAACCAAAACACTTCATAAAAAAAGAATATCAGCAAGATTTGATTATGTCAATACATAATCAAATTAATTGTTTTTGTTACCATGTTAATTTTAGACTAAAAAATTAACATCAATCAAAAATTCCAAGAGAGTCTTTCTGTGCATTTTTATGGTATAAAAATTTTTCATATAATGGTACAAGTTCCTCACAATTTGAATCCGGCCCCATATAAGGCAAAACAAGAGATGTTATATAAGGGCATTCTACTTTAGGAAATTCTGTCTGAAAATTCTGAATAAAAAACCATTCGGGGAGTTGCTTTGAATAAATTATTTTATCAATATTTTCTCGTGAATTACGTTGACTTATTTTATTTATTTTATCTAGGCTGTAAGATGTTGCAAACATTGGTGCGATAATAAAACTGATATTATCCTCTTTATGTGTTCTCAATGCCATTTTCTCGTAATCAAAAACCTCTCCGGTGTAAGATAAACCGGATATAGCACAATCATCAAGAACTATAATAGTTGAATTTTTCGGAACAGAATTTTTCAAATTTTTAAAATCCAAAAAGCCTCTATCAAAATACAATATTTTCGGATTTTTAATTTTATTTATTTTGAAATATTCATAATTCACTAAAATAGGACTTTTTTTATTAGATGGAATTAAATAGTAAACATTATTTTTATCTCTTTTATTTTTTTTCAAATACGTTGTAATTTGATTATGCATATTTTTCAAATGATTGCAATATTGCTTTGGAGTAACGATAATGTTCATTGATTTCATGAAATCTAATGCAGATTGCCGGTTTAGTTCCACATCAACAAACGGGTCAAATGCTGCTTCTTTCACACTTTCTACAAACTCATCATCTGTCGGTATTATAGGGTTTAAATTATTTGCAATGCCTTTGGGCGAAATATCATAGTCTGCCTTTATTATATCCGGATTTAAACCAAGTTCTTTCATCACAGAATAATTTTTACCATTTAGCAATAAATTTACGTTATAGTTTATACTTTTCCCGTTTTTCTCTTGAAGTGACTTAGCTTTTTTTAGAATTTTTATTGTGTAATCTGCAAAATTCTCTCCTTGATTTAAAAAATTATAACTGTTTTCAAAACCATCAATATAAACCAGTTTATTATTAGGTTTTTTCAAGACTTTTTTATAAATTTGCATTCTTTCATCTTCGGACATATTTTTGATTATATTCAAGAGTTTTGAATCTATAATAATCGCTTTGCGACTTAAATTATAAACTGTACGATCAACAGGCATATTAAAATTTCTCAAAGAAATATAATGCAATACATTTGATAATGTCGGTTCCCAATTATAATCATTATTATAATCGTAATAAGGAAGAATATTTGATATCATTCTAACATCATTTTCTTTTATGTATTTTTTTATCACATCCAAACTTTTATAACTTGAAAAAGCACTTAATTTCCCCATTGTTTCGTAAACAGTATCAATATCAACTCCGGTATCGATGGAAATCTTTTGCGCCATCAATTTAACATCTTTTTCTTCTAAAATTTCCATATCAGATTTTAATTGTTTATAATAATTTTTAATGGAGTTATCAAAAGAACTTGATGTGTTTTCAAAAGTATCCGGCTTTACATTATATATATAACTTACTTTGTTTGTTTGGTTTCGAGAGGTAAAATTCGGATGTATATAAAAATTTTGTATTGCGTTTATTTTCACAAGTATTATAAGTTGTATAAAAAAATTTTTTGCTAAAAAAATCCGGCATTCTTAAAAAAGCCGGATTTATAATTATTAAATTTTATTTAATTATTCAAAATATGTTTGGTGTCCTTTTCCACCCGGATTCCAGTAGTCATTGCCTTGACTTCTTTGTTTTGTTCTAATATTGATTAATTTTTGCCTTTTAGCCGGAATTGGTTCACCTTTTGCCGCCGCATTTTGAGGAATCATATTTTCACCCAAATTCGGAACATAAGTAGCTTCGTAAACTCCTGATGCGGTTGCATTTACTTTTGCCGCAATATCTTTAGCAGCTTCAGCATTCGCATTTGGCAAGCCATCAACATCATAAACCAAAGGTGTAGAACTTGGCGCTGTTGACAAAACTGTGTTCAACGGAGGTAGAGTATCAGCATTAGCACATCCTGCAAAAGCTAATAATACCGTTAATAATAGTAATTTTTTCATTTTATTACTCCTGTTTAATATTCTTTTATATAATTTATAATATACTTATTTATCATAAAAATCAAACAAAAAAAAATTTGTTATATAATTATTAAAACAAATGGAGAAAAAAAATTGCGTCAAAGATTACCCGAATACCTTAAAAGACCGATAATAGATACTGAAAAGACCCGCGAAGTAAGGAAAATCTTAAAAGTTAATATGCTAAATACAGTTTGTGAAAATGCCAGATGCCCGAATAAAAACGAATGTTATACCAATCACACTGCGACATTTTTGATTATGGGCAGCAATTGTACCCGCAATTGCAAATACTGCAATATTTCTTGTGCAAAGCCGGAACCGCTGGATATGAAAGAACCGGAACATATAGCACTGGCAGTAAAAGCTTTGGGGCTTAAGTATGCTGTTTTAACTTCTGTTACAAGAGATGATTTGCACGATGGGGGAGCTCAACATTTTGCAGATTGTATAACTGAAATTAGAAAAATTTCTCCCGATACTAAAATCGAAATTTTAACACCTGATTTTAAAGGTGACGAAAAAGCTTTAGACATAATTATAAAAGCCAATCCCGAAGTTTTTAATCACAATATAGAAGCCGTTCGCAATGTGTTTAAAACAGCACGCCCTCAAGGAAATTATGATATATCGTTAAAAGTTTTAAAATACATCAAAGATAATAGCCAAATCAAAACCAAGTCCGGATTAATGATTGGACTTGGCGAAAATTTTGAACAAATAAAAGAAACTCTCACTGATTTACATGATGCAGGCTGTGATATTCTAACAATCGGCCAATATATTCAACCCTCAAAAGAACATCTGCCTGTTGCGAAATACTACGAACTTTCGGAATACGAAGAATTGAAAAAACTTGCAAAATCAGTAGGCATTACACAATACAAAATAGGACCGCTTGTAAGAAGTTCATACCATGCTGCAAGTTTGGCAGAAAAGTAATAATTATTTTAATTTACCGATAATATCCTGAGTAATATCATCCCCGCCAATTATAACCATTCCTACTGGTAAAACAAGATTATAATGAGTTTTTTTAGCTTCTTCTGAAATTAAATTTCGTATTTTAGTCGAAACCTGAACTAATTTTTTATTATATTGCTCATCTATTGAATTCTTTTTATCTTCAATTTGCTTGCGATAATTTTCTTCCATCTGAACGGCTTTTGTTCTGTCAGATTCATTAAGGATCTCATTTTGGGCTTTTGATATAAGAGTATTCAATTCCTTAGTATTCTTATCTTGTTCCGCTTTCAAAGCTTGAATATCTTTTGATTTTTCCATAACAGCTTGAACATCTACTACTGCAACTTTATACTTAGGGAAAGAAACCGCCACATCATTCATATTGTAGCCTACAAAAAACATTAAAATACATGCCACGACAAACCAAATGTTATTTTTCATAATTACTCCTTACCTTTTTGAACAAAATAATATTAAAATTATGTATAAAATTTTAATATTGACTAACAGGGTATAAGGCGTATTAAAATATTTATAAAAATTTATTACTTCGGACAATGAAAATTATATATTGAACTCTATAATAATTATATGTTTAATTCAATATGGTATGACGAACTGATAAAACCGGCATTTAATCCCCCGAGTGAAATTTTTGCTCCTGTGTGGACAATACTTTATATTTTAATATTTATTTCTTTAATGATTTATATCTTTACACCGGCTGAGCAAAATAAATTCAGAGGCTATATATATTTTACTTTACAACTTGTTTTAAATATAATTTGGACTCCTATATTCTTTTATTATAAAAATATCGGATTAGCTTTATTGATAATAATTTCATTGGATATATTTACATATTTAACCCTGCGAAAATTTTATTCAGTTTCTCGTGTTTCAGGAATACTGCTTATTCCTTATTTAATTTGGATAATTTTTGCCACATATCTGAATGTCGGATTCTTACTTTTGAATTAAAATATTTTTATAACTCTCATCAACAAGAGTTTCAAGTTCTGAATTGTGCAAAGTTCCATCCAAAATAACCGAAATCCAATTCTTTTTATTCATGTGATATGCCGCATATATACCGTTTTTGCTCAACAATTTTTCTATCTCATTTTTATCGGCTTTAAGATTCATCACTTCTACAGTATTTGTCAATTTTGAATTTTTATCTACCTTATTTAAAGCTACACTCCCAATAAGAGCATACCATTTGTTATTTTTCTTGTTTCTAAAAACTCCATAGGTCGGAAGATTTTCCCATAAAAACTCAGGTTCGTCATTATATTTTTCTCTTATGTATTTGCTGATATATATAGCTTGATTTGTTTGAAACAATTGTCTTTGCGCGCATTTATCCCTGATATCAGTTAATACATTTATAAATTCTTCTCTAATTTCAGAACTAAAACCATTTGAATTCTCTATTCTAAAATTCGTATATTCATCATTAATCGATAAATCGAACACTTTGCCAATTATTTGTTTATCGAATTTAACAACAATTTTAAAACCCTCTTTAGAAAGATTTTTTTCAAAAAACAATTTACCATACTTAGATTTAAACCCGTATGAAATCAATTTATTTTTATCAATTATGTAATTTTTAAATACTTTTTCTTCAATCATAATTTCTAATTATATTACTATAAATTGAATATAATAATGTTTAACATAATAAATAAAACAGTATCAAAACTTGATATTAAATTAAATGATGATATTATAAAAAGGTTAAAAACAGTATATGTTCCATATTTATTTTAAGGAGAAAAAATGAAAGTATTATTATTTAACGGTTCACCTCATAAAAGCGGCTGTACTTATACAGCACTCGAAGAAATTGCAAAAACATTAAAGGAAGAAGGGATTGAATCTGAAATCTATCACATAGGAACTACCGCACCAATTTATCCTTGCAGAGGTTGTTATGCATGTGCAAAAATCGGCAAATGCGTAATAAATGACGATGATGTAAATAATTTTGTGGAAAAGTGTAAAGATTTTGACGGTTTTGTTTTCGGTTCGCCTGTTCATTACGGAAGCGCAGATGGTGGCATAACCGCATTTTTAGATAGGGCCTTTTTCTCATCTTTTAGATCAGGCAGAGGGAACATATTCTCACACAAGCCTGCAGCTGCAATTGTAAGTGCAAGGCGCGCCGGTACAACCGCTGCGTTAGATCAGCTAAATAAATATATGACAATTTCTCAAATGCCTATTATATCCGGCAGATATTGGAATATGGTACATGGAGCAACTCCGGACGAGGTTAAACAGGATTTAGAGGGTATGCAAAATATGAGAATACTTGCTCGTAATATGGCTTGGTTCTTAAAGCTAAAAGAAGCAGGACAAAATGCAGGTATTGAAATACCAAAACAAGAAGAAACAATATTTACTAATTTTATAAGGGGATAAAATGGGGAATATTTTAATTGCTTATTTTTCAAGAACAGGCGAACAATATGGAGTCGGAGTAATTACAGAGGGAAATACTAAAAAACTTGCAGAAATCATTGCTCAGAAAACAGGTGGTGATTTATTTGAAATTAAAGTAAAAAATGATAATTATCCGAAGCAGTATACTCCACTCGTGCAATATGCAAAAAAGGAAAAACAAGAAAAAGTAAGGCCGGAATTGGTTGGAGAAGTTATTAATATTGATAAGTACGATACTGTATTTATCGGTTACCCTAACTGGTGGGCTGATATGCCAATGCCGGTGTATACATTTTTAGACAAATATGATTTATCAAATAAAAAAGTTTATAAATTTTGTACACATGAAGGTTCCGGCGGAGTATTCAGTGATGATTTTGCAATGTACGGACATACTGCACAAAATGACAAACAACAAGCTGAAAATCAAGTTTCAGAATGGCTAAAAAAATTAAATTTATAAGCAAACATCAAAACAAAAAGCCGAAAGTTTATAAATTTAACCTTCGGTTCTTACAATAATTTTATGTTATTATAAAAACATGAGAAGTTTTGTTAAGACACTAATAGTTTTTATATATTTCTTTTTGGCTTTATTTATTCAGCCAAGTAGTGTCATTGCCTGCGAAAATTTTATAACAAACAATTCTCAATCTTATATCGTTTCGGCAGCAAGGAATGAAACAACTTTAATTAATAATAAAAAAGAAGAATATTTTGTTATTTCAAAAAATAATAACAAATTAGAGATAACAAATCCATTAAACAAAAATGATTATTACGGTTTGGGAAATTTGGGCAGTGCAAATGCCAACTATAATATTTCAAATAATCTCATAACTAAAAGTATAACATACCCTATCGGCATTTCTCATAATATATCTTCAAATTTGAAAAATGCAATTTATACTCGCGCACCATAGAGGTAAATATATATTTATTCCTTAAGAGCATCACAAGTTTTATTTTGTAATGCTATTTTAAAGTGCATTTTTATTAAATGCACAAGTTTTGTAATAAAAAATTTTAAGGAGAACTTAATAATGTATGAAGAAAATAATAGAGAGAATAAAAAACATTATTCAGACAGCACCGGAACAGGCGCCTGGAGTTCTATAATATTTATGATAGTTGCATTTACAGCAATGTACTTTCTATCAAAATTTATGGGAAACTAAATTATTCAATTAGTAAATTTATAACGGACATATTATCCGAAAAGCGGCGGCATGCAAGCCGCCACTTTATTGAATAAAAAATAATAATTAACTTTCGCTTGAAGTTGTTGAATTATTCTGTTTTGGAGGCATTGGCGGTCTGCCATTTGAGGTATTTTCGCCAAATTGGGGTAGTTGTACTCCCTGAAAATTTTGCCCCTGTTCGCCATTCATTTGCGGCGGTAGGCCTTGTCCGTTATTTGATGAAGAATCCCATTCTTTGGGCTCCATTTTTCCGCCAGGTTGAGAATCAGGTTTTTGGCTTGGTCGTCTACCGCCGAACTGACTGCTTTGACCTTTTCCACCCTTTGTTTGCAGGGATTGTCCTTGTTGGAACTGCACTTTAACAAAATCAGGCAAAGTTCCGTTTTCAAACTTAGGCTGTTCAGGTCTTGTATTTGTTGTAGTTGTATCGTCAGCAAACACAACCGTTGCTGATAATACTAAAACTGATAATAAAGAAATTAATAATTTTTTATTCATAATTACACCTCTCGATTTTATAACGATATGAATTATTAAAATGTTCATTTCAGAAAAAGCAAAACTCGCTGAAATTCCACAATATAAACAAAGCACTATTGATTTATTAAGTATTAATTTACACGAGGCAGGAAATAGTCGAACAAAATGAAAAATTGCTGTAAATTAACACACGATTTTGAGAATTTTTCACGCATAGTTTGAGTTATATGATATTTATAAACTCTTTTACTTTTTAAAAAAGGTTTTACCATTTCAAAAGACTCATCAAATCTTCTAAATATAAAAAAGGAAGTAACAAAAGTTACTTCCTTTTTTATTTTGATTTAAAATGAATTTCTATATATTACATAAAAAATAGCCACATGGTTAATAGAAAATCAAGCTAGGTCTATATACTATATAATTACGCGTATAGATTAGTATCTATTTTACGAGGAGAGAAAAAATGTATAAAATTAACCCCAACAAAGAACTTACTTCAAGAGAAAAAGAAGTTATGTCTTACGTTGTTAAAGGTATGACTAACCCGCAAATCGCCGATAAATTATTTATTACAACACATACCGTTAAAGCTCACGTTTCTTCTGCTCTTTATAAATTAAATGTTAAAAACAGATTTGACGCTACTTTAAAATTATTAAAATTAAACAATAAACTTATTTCTGATGAAAATAATGTATTAGATTAATATTATTGTTGTATAATAAATTATTATATGTCGGATATTTTTGCCAGAACTGAATTATTAATAGGTAAAGAATGTTTGGAAAAACTTTCTAATTCTCGTGTTGCTGTTTTTGGTATCGGAGGAGTTGGAGGTTATGTTGTTGAAGCACTAATTAGAAGCGGTTTAGGTTCAATAGATTTGATTGATAATGACAAAGTTTGCACTACAAATATAAACAGACAAATTATCGCAACTAATAAAACTATCGGACAATACAAAGTCGATGCAGCTAAAGAAAGAATTTTAGAAATTAATCCTAGTGTTAATGTAAAAACTTTTAAGACATTTTATACCCCTGAAACAGCTAAATCTTTTGATTTCAGTAATTACGATTATGTTGTAGATGCAATTGACACTGTAGTTGGAAAACTTTCACTTATTGAAAAAACAAAAGAATTTAATGTTCCGATAATTTGTGCAATGGGAGCCGGAAATAAAATGAATCCTCTAAAATTTGAAGTTTCCGATATTTCAAAAACTTCTGTCTGCCCGCTTGCAAGAGTTATAAGAACAGAATTAAAAAAACGTAAAATTAAAGATGTTAAAGTAGTTTATTCAAAAGAACTACCAATAAAGCCGAAAAAATCTGATGAAATTTCTATAAAACATCAAATTCCGGGTAGTAACGCATTTGTTCCGCCTGTTGTTGGTTTGATTATTGCAAGTGAGGTTATTAAAGACTTAATCGGATATGAAAAATAATTATGATATTTTTCTAATCCAACCGTCAGGTGCTTCTATTTTCCCATATTGTATGCCTGTTAAAGTATCGTATAATTTTTTTGTAACAGGTCCGGCATCGTTCATTCCTGATGGAAAACATATTTCCCTGCCGTGATCTACAATTTTTCCTACAGGAGAAATAACTGCAGCAGTGCCACATAGACCGCATTCTGCAAAGTCTTTCAGTTCATCAAAATAAACTTCTCTTTCTTCTGCTTCCAATCCTAAATATTCTTTTGCTACGTACATCAAAGAACGACGTGTTATTGACGGCAAAATACTTGAAGATTTCGGTGTAACAACTTTATTATCTTTTGTAATAAACAAGAAATTTGCACCGCCTGTTTCTTCTACTTTTGTACGAGTTTGAGGGTCAAGATACAAATTTTCGGCAAAACCCTCATTATGTGCTGTTGTAACAGCATGGAGACTCATTGCGTAGTTTAATCCTGCTTTAACATGTCCGGTTCCGTTTGGAGCGGCACGGTCAAAATCACTTACTTTTAAAGTGATAGGCTTTGAACCGCCTTTAAAATATGGTCCAACAGGAGAAACAAATATTCTAAACATAAATTCTTTAGCAGGTTTTACGCCCATTACAGGAGAATAACCAAACATATAAGGTCTTATGTAAAGACTTGCACCTGTTCCGTAAGGCGGTACGTATTTTAAATTAGCTTTTACAACTTTTTCTACAGCTTCAACAAATTTATCTTGCGGATATGGTGCCATTTCAAGACGTAGAGCAGAATCATGCATTCTTTGAGCGTTCATATCTGGTCTGAAAATAACAACATCACCGTTTATGGTTTCATAAGCTTTCATACCCTCAAAACAGGTTTGTGCATATTGTAAAACACAAGCACATTCGTTCATTACAATATTTTCATCATCTACAATTGCACCGTCATCCCATTTACCGTCTTTGTACATTGATACAAAACGCTTATCTGTTTTGTAGTATCCAAATCCTAAATTAGTCCAATCAATATTTGCTTTTTCAACCATATTCGCCTCTCTTTATATAGGATTATTATAAAATAAACACAATAAAAAATCCAAATTTTTTATAATATTTAATCTCCGAGACAAACAACCCGTCGGTCGTTGTTGTAGCGGTTGGTGCCGATGTATACTGCGTAGGAACTGTTGAAGTAGCGGTAGTATGCGTCCTCCGTACCGTGAGGGGAGGACGACCACAGGCCAAACCAAGACGGGTTATCTGTGATGCCTAAAGCCGCAAAGACAGTGTCCTTGTTCGCATCCCAACTTAAGCTGGAATTAGAGTT
>CADBQQ010000010.1 GCA_902796825.1 uncultured bacterium | reverse complement strand
TTGGTACCGGCGGCGATAACAGAGAGCAACATAGATTGTTGAAAAACGAAAACACCTGCTAATAAAGAAGCAAGCACCACTTTTCTTTTGTTCTTCATTGTATTAAATCCTTTCAAATTATTGTTTTTCATAATTTTATTTCTTTTATCGGCATGACATAGTCATGCTGTAGTTTATAAAAAGGTCTAAAAAAAAATATTTTGTCTGTTTTGCTATTTTTATTAAGAAATATTAACAATTTAAATATATTTCAAGCCTGTAACTTAATTTTAACAAGACAAAATAAAAATAGCTTAAAATATTACATTATTTTAAGCTATTAATTAGTCTGTATTTATAATTATTTAATCAGAAGCTTTAATCAATTTTAATTTTATAACAGCGTATATTAAATAAAATACGCAAAGCGCTATAATCATTTGAATTCCGCCGGAGATGGCATTTTGTATTTTTATTGCATAAAGAATTGCGCCTGTTGGAATTCCTGCCATAATTAATCGAACAATTGTATTTTTCGGAAATTTGAGGTTCAAGTCCGGTAATACGATTATTACACTAAGAAGCCAATATAAGAAGTTTGCGGAAAAAGTCGCAATACCTACACCCATCAGCCCCATTTTAGGTATTAATATGACGTTTAATATGACTCCGATAATTCCGGATATTAACTTGATAATAAATTCAATGTGGGTTTTGTTTGCTAAATGGTATTGTAAAGTTGTATAATCCGTCATCGCGAGGAAAAATACTCCAAAAGCAAAGTAAGGTACCAGTGCAGCTGCTTCCGCGAATTTAGCGTTAGCAAATATTGCGGTATAATCTGTTGTATAAACAGACATTACTGTAATAATTGGCAGTGCAACAAGTATGTAATATCCTAAAAATTTAGAAATTACCGGTCTGACATCGATTTTTGCTTCATAAAGATTGATAATTCTTGGGATAGCCGCAACAGTAATCATTGCAAATAATGTCATTAAAATCGGTAGGGTTAAGCCGTAACCAACACCAACCAGTGCGGCTTTTGAAAAACCGCTAATCCCATTCATAATGAATTTGTTGCTCTGGGTAATAATCCAAGCACTAAGAGATGTTGCCGCAATCGGTATACCGTACTTAATAATAGGTAAAATAAATTTCCATTCTACTTTTTGGAATTTAAATACTTTCAAAATTTCGCTCTGATATAACAATAAAATATCGACTAATGATATGGAAACCCCCATACCTAAAAGTATTGAAGCAGCACCCATATTAAAGAATTTTGCAAAGAATACTGCTAAAAATATTGTTGCGAATTGGTTTACAATAGTTGCCAAAGTGTAAGAAACAGATTTCAATTGGGCTCTCAATAACTGGGATAACAATGCTCGTACCGCAACCGGTATAATTAAAACCAGAACTGATAAGAAATATTTAAAAGGTACGTGGAAAAAGCTATAAAGGCTATCTCTAAATATGAATGAGATGCCAAACATTAGTACCATATTAATTGTAAGAATTGTAACAAGTGTTGTAAGGTATTTTGGCAAATCCTTTTCCAGTTGGTGGTGTCTGAAAAATCTTAATCCGGAAAGTCCAACCCAGTCTGAAAAAATTATGCACAAGAATGACAACATTGCGATTGAAATAGTATATAAACCGTATTGTTCAGTCGAAAATAAACTTGTGTATATAGGCACTGTTATAACATTGCCAAGCATTCCGCAAATTTTAGAGGGTGCATATTTTAGCATATCGGTAAATATGCCTCGTATTTCTTTTTCTTCAAGCTCTTTGTTTTCTATGTATTCCATATAACCTCTTTTTTCTTTTGTTTTATAATATTTTCCCATATAAATCGTACTCGTCAACTGAGGTGATTTTTACTTCTTCTATATCTCCCGGAACAACTTCTTGTGCAGAAGAAGCATATACCATACCGTCAATTTCAGGGGCATCATGCTCAGAGCGAAGTATGACTGTTCCGTCATCTGTATATCCCTCTACGATACATTTTAGGGTTGTATTAATATATTTTTCGTTGTTTTTTAATGAAATTTTTTGCTGTAATTCCATTAATTTTTTTCTACGTTCTTTTTTAATTTTTGCCGATATTTGTGGCTTTAAGCCGTAAGAATAGGTGTTTTTTTCTCTTGAATATTCAAATGCGCCCATTCTATCAAACTTAACATTCTTAACAAAATTGTAAAGATGCTCAAATTCCTCCTCTGTTTCTCCCGGATATCCTACAATTAAAGACGTTCTAACTGAAACGTTTGGTATGCGTTTACGTATTTTTTGTACAAGTTTTCCGTAATCCATTACAGGACGTCTCATAGATTCTAAAACTCGCGGGTGCGAATGTTGCAGTGGGATGTCGACATATTTAACTACTTTATCAAGAGTTGCGATTGCATCTATTAATTCATCGGTCATCTGGGTCGGGTATGCGTACATTATTCGTATCCATGATAAGTCTTGAATTTTATTTAGTTCTTTTAACAATTTAGGCAAGGCTTGTTTACCGTAGAGGTCAATTCCGTAAGAAGATGTGTCTTGTGCTATTAATATTATCTCCCTAACGCCTTTATTCACTAAATCTTTAGCTTCATTTACGATTTTTTCAATCGGACGTGATACATATTTACCTCGTAATGCCGGAATTATGCAGTATCCGCACTTATAATTACACCCCTCTCCGATTTTTAAATATGAGCTTGCGCCAACAGTTATTTGCTGTCTTTTAATATCTTCAGGATATATGTAATGCGGATTTTTCTCAACTTTATTTTTAAATCCTTTTCCGTTTATGATATCTTCAACTATATTAGCAACATCAGTAATATTTGTCGCACCGGTCATTCCTGATAATTCCGGTATAGCTGTTTTTAATTCGTCATTATACTTTTGAGAAAGACAGCCTGCAACTATGACTTTTTTACCCTTATCAATCATTTGCAAAATACTGCTGACAGATTCTTTTTCTGCGTCATGAATAAATGAACATGTATTAACTATAACAATATCCGCTTCGGTTTCATCAAGAGTAATTTGATAGCCCTTTTTGTCAAGTGCGCCAAGCATAAGTTCGGCGTCTACAAGGTTTTTGGCACATCCATGATTTATTAATGCAATTTTCATACTTTCACCTATTTAATTCTAACATTAATTTTATATATATTGCTGAATTGTAAATGATTTTGTTATAAAATATCATTATGAGAACAGTTGAATTGTTGGCTCCTGCAAAAAATTTAGAAACGGCAATTGCCGCAATTAATAGTGGTGCCGATGCAATTTATATCGGCGCGAGTGATTTTGGCGCTCGGGTAAATGCATCAAATTCCCTCGAAAGCATTGAAAAATTAGTCAATTATGCACATAAATTTTATGTAAGAGTTCATGTAACTATTAATACAATTCTTAATAATTTTGAATTAAAAAATGCTGTAAATCTGGTTAAAAACCTATATAATATTGGTGTTGATGCTATTATCGTTCAGGATATGGGGCTTATTAATGAAGCAGTAAAAGGTAATTTGCCGCCTATACAAATTCATGCAAGCACACAATGTGATAACAGAACACTTGAAAAAGCTAAGTTTTTCGATGCTATCGGGGTATCAAGAGTTATTCTTGCGCGGGAATTGGCAATCGATAAAATTAAAGAAATTTGTGATAAAACAAATTGTGAAATAGAAACATTTGTACACGGTGCGCTATGCGTTTCATATAGTGGCCAATGTTATATGTCTTATGCCAATGGAGGGCGTTCTGCGAATCGTGGAGAGTGCGCTCAACCGTGTCGAAAACAGTACTCTCTTGTAAATGAATATGGCAAAGTATTACTAAATAATAAGTATTTGTTATCAATGAAAGATTTTAATGCCTCTGAAAGTGTTGAAAAACTTATTAATTGCGGGGTAAAATCATTTAAAATTGAAGGGCGTTTGAAAGATGTAAATTATGTAAAAAATGTTGTTCTTTATTATAACAGTCTGTTAAATAAATATGCCTCTAGAACGTCTTCCGGAGTTGTTTTTACGGAGTTTGAACCAAATTTGTCAAAAACATTTAATAGAGGGTATACAGATTATTTTCTTAACGGTAGAAAAGATTGTTATAACTTTGTATCTCCAAAATTTACGGGAGAATTTGTCGGAGTTGTTAACAAAGTTGGAAAAGATTACTTTGAAACGGATGCAGTTTTGGCTTTTCAAGACGGTTTGAGTTTTATGATTAAAGGTGATATATATGGCTGTCTTGTAAATAAAATTAAGGGAAATCGCGTATATCCAAACAAAATGGATAATATTTGTACAGGTTTAAAATTATATAGAAATTACGATGTTTCTTTTGATAAGGCTATTAAAAATGCAAAAATTTCAAGAAAAATACGTACAGAGTTAACAATAAATGAAAATAATATATATGCCTGCGATGAAGATAGCAATAAGGTTAGTATTCAAATTCCCGCAGGTGATACTGCCAAAAATCCGGAAAAATTAAAAGAAACTTACGTTAAACAGCTTTCTAAATCAGGCGATAGTGATTTCTATGTATCAAATGTTAAAGTTTTCGGGAATCTCCCGTTTTTGCCGGTGGCAAATATAAATGAAATTCGCCGCGAATTGTTAAGTTTGTTAATGTCTGAAAGATTGAAAAATTATAAAAAATTACCTCAAAAACCTATTGGTTATACGAAATTTATAGCGGATAAGATTGATTATAGAGGTAATGTATTTAATGATAGTGCAAAAGAATTTTATCAAAATTGCGGATGCGAATGTGAACCTGCTCTTGAAAGTCGTGCAAATATTCCATCCGGTGTAGAACTTATGCGGACAAAGCACTGTTTAAAATTTGCGGCAGGTGTATGCGGAAAAAATGTTGGTAAATTATATTTGCAAGATGAAAAAGGTAAAAAATATCCGTTGTTGTTTGATTGCAAAAACTGCGAAATGGCAATATTAAATCCATAATTCTACTTAATTAATGCTTGAATTTCTTTAAAATTTGGATGTTTTGACGTTTTTAATAATTCAAATAAAACTATTTCCGTACCGGTAATTTTTGCACCATATTGTTTTGCAAGTTCAAGCCCAATATCTCTTTCGTCTGTGCTTCTACTGGAAACTCCATCTCTTACGATATAAACTTCAAAGCCTGATTTGATTAAATCTTGAGCAGTCTGGAGAACGCAAATATGTGTTTCTATTCCGCATAAAATAACCTGTTTTCTGTCTGTTTGAATAGTATGTTTATTAAATTCCGGTTCTAACATCGCAGAAAAAGAAGATTTTTCTATAACAGTTGTTCCTGTAGTCATTTCTTGAGATATCTCTGTTACGGTTTTACCCAGTCCTTTTGGATACTGCTCGGTAATAATCGTCGGAATATTTAAGATATTTGCGGCTTTTAAAAGCTTAGCCGAATTCTTAGCACAAATTTCGCCCTCTTTTGCTGCTTTAACAAGTTTTTCTTGTATGTCAATTATTATAAGTATGCTGTTTTCAATGTTTAACATGTTTATCCCTGTTTAAATTCGTTTTTTAATTGTTTTAGAAGTTTTGCGAGTTCTTTCTCCGTAAATTTATTTAAGGGAAACTCTAATATGGTGTTTTCAGGTGTTTCCAGACCTTTGTGATTAATTTCTGTTTTTATTTTTGTATATCCGTTAAAATGTATAACAAGTTCGCTTTGTTTATTTTTATTTTTTATATTGAATACGCTCTCAACTTTATTTGCATATTGAATTACTTTAGCATCCGCAAACTTGGTTTCGCATTCTTTTTGAAATCTGTAAAATAAGGGAATAATTATATTTTCTAATTTTTTTTCATATACATTTTGAAATAACAAGAATTGTTTGTTTGGGTTATTTTCTTCTTCAAGCCAAATATCGCCGTTAGTTAAATTATCCGTAAGGGATACGCATATTTCATTGGTTTGTATTGCGGATTGCAGACTGTCTTTTGCGTTTTTTTCAATCGTTTCAAATGAATTTTTGCCAATTTTGGTTAAACCGGAATGAATGCAAAATTCTTCTCCCATTTTTGATTGAATTTTATTTATAATATCTTTAGTTCCGCTTATATCAATATTAGGGACAATTATATAAAAAAGTCCGCCTCTGGCAATTGCAATTATATCATCAGAACGCATAGAGTTTTTTATATTTATAGCCAATCTATTTGAGGATACTTTTGTTTTAATTTTATCATCAAGTGTTAATATTCCGAAAACTCCATTTTGAATGCGGGCTTCTGTGGTTATTTCGCTAAAAATTTCTTTAATATAATTATATTTGTACAGCCCTGTTTTTAAATCGAATACGTCAAGTTGATTTAAAAATTTTTCTTTAAGTTTGTCTTTTTCGAAAATTTGATTATATTTAAAACAATTTATAACTTTAATTAGAATTTCCCAGTTTTCTGTATTTGTGGATATATAATCATAAATGCCTGTATCGTAAGCTTTTAAAATATAATCAGACTCAATTTCTGATAGATATAAAATTAATTGAGCTTCAGGTTTTATTTCTTTAATATTTTTAATTAATTTGAGTGTGAAATTATCATTATTGTCTGTGTATAAAATTATTACGCAATAAGAGGAATTCTCTATTATTTTTTTTGCTTCTTTTGTAGGGCAAGTAGTAATTTTATCGCTATTTCGCAATAAAACAAGTTGGTTTGTAAGCTGATTTTTTATATTTTCATCATCGGAAATTAATAAAATATTATTATTCATTTACACCTGCAAGTGTTTTTTTATACAAAGGAAGCTTCCTATTGCGCCGAAAGCAATGCTCATTGAGAACATAACCAGAATTACAAGTCCTTGCGCATAGGTAGGAGACGGTACCATAAAGAATTTGTGAACATTGTTCAAACCGCTCTGGATATATTCAAGAGGAATTAATGCGATTATAGAGCCAGATAATCCGTAAAAAGCTCCTTGCATAATAAACGGAAATCTTATATACCAGTTGCTTACCCCCATTAAACGCATAATTTCAATTTCTTCTTTGCGTGCTTGAATTACAAGTTGTATAGTGTTGCTTATGATTGTAATTGTTAAAAGTGCCATAATAGCAACTACAATAAGAGTTATAGTATTAACAATATGATTAACAAATTCTATTTTTGCAGCCAAATCTTTTGCATAACTCATATCTTCAACTGATTTTACTTCTTTAATTTTTTCAAATACAGGTTGTAGGCTCTCAGGTGAATCAACTTTTACATGTAATGTATCAGGCAGCGGATTGTCTATGCTTGGCAAGCTCATTTCAGTTTTCAGCTTTGTCCAGGAGTCGGATTTTGGTATGATTTCAATATTTTCTACGTGTTCAAATTGGCTTATCTCGGATTTTGCTTCACGCGCATCTGTACTGTTTTTTAAATACACTGAAATTTCTAAAGCATTTCCAAGTTCTTTTGAAAATGAAGAAATAGAAATTGCGCTTCTGAAGCATGCTGCAAATATCATTAATATTGCCGCCATTGTTGTGATAATAATAATATTTCCCCAGCCGGTTCGTCTTATATCATTCAAAGTCTGTAAACCCAGCCGGTATAAAATTCTTAACTCACTGAGCCAATCTTTTGGTATGTGTTTTTTTACGTTTGATTTTATTCTTGTATTGCTACTCATAAGTACCTGCTTGTATATCTTTAACTATTTCGCCTTGATCTAATTTTATTACCCGTTTTCTAAAATAGTCAACTAACATCTGGTCGTGAGTTGAAACGATTACGGTAATTCCTCTTTGATTTATTTGATCAAGGATTTGCATAATTTCCATTGAATTTTGCGGATCCAGATTACCTGTCGGCTCGTCTGCTATAAGCAAAGGCGGTCCGTTTACAATGGCTCTGGCAATTCCGACTCTCTGCTGTTCTCCGCCTGATAGTTCTGATGGAGTCGCGTAAGCTTTTTCGTGCAAGCCTACAATTCTTAGTGCGCCGTTAACACGGGCATTAATTTCTTTGCTGCTTATGCCCAGAGTTCTTATTACATAAGCTACGTTATCAAATACGGTTTGATTTTGAAGCAATTTGTAATCTTGAAATACTATACCCATGCATCTTCTCAAATTCGGAATTTTATCATTGCTTAAATTCGCAATATTAATTCCGCCGATAGAAACAATACCGCTTGTAGGTTTTTCTTCGCTGTATAAAAGCTTCATAAGCGTTGATTTTCCCGCACCTGATGCTCCTACAACAAAAACAAACTCTCCTGAACGTATTTCAAGGCTTACATTTTTTAATGCATAGTGATCATTTTTATATCTTTTTGTGACATTATAAAGTGTAATCATTTATTGTCCTTTTTCCTTCTGATATATTGTTCTTAACCTTTTTACAAGTCCTTTGGAGTCTAATCCGTAATATTCTAAAAGTTCTTTGGCTTCTCCGCTTTGCCCAAACTCATCATGAATTCCTATCCGATATACTTTTGTCGGATATTTGCCGGATAATACTTCACAAATCGCAGAGCCGAGTCCGCCTATTATTGAATGATTTTCAACCGTAACAACAAGGCGTGTCTTTTTTGCGCTTTCAATAATTGTTGAAACATCTATGGGTTTTATTACAGCAACATTGACAACTTCAACGTTAATTCCTTCTGATTTTAATTCTTCTGCTGCAATTAGTGCTTCAGAAAGGGTCTCTCCGTTTGTAAATAGTGAAATGTCGTTACCTTCTTGTAATATTGGAGCTTTGTATATGTTAAAGTGATAGTGTTCATCAAAAATATCCGGAACATTTGTTCTTGCAAGTCTTATGTACATAGGACCTGAATGCAATGCGGCATATTTTATAACTTCTTCACATTCTCTGCAATCTGCGGGAACTATAACGGTCATGTGTGGTATTTCTCTCATCAAAGCTATATCTTCAAGGGCTTGATGTGTCGCACCGTCCTCTCCGACGGTTATTCCTCCGTGCGTACCTATAACTTTTACGTTGAATTCAGGGTAGCACACGGAATTCCGTATCTGATCATAAGTTCTTCCTGTTGCAAACATTGCAAAGCTTGCAACAAAAGGTGTTTTTCCCTCAGAAGCTAAGCCTGCGGCTGTTGCTATCATGTCTTGTTCTGCAATTCCGCAATCAAAAAATCTGTCAGGAAACTTGTCTTTAAAAATTTTGGTTTGCGTAGAGCATGCCAAATCGGCATCCATGACAATAATTTTGTCATTTAACTCTCCGATTTGTGCTAGTGTTTGACCAAAAGTTTTTCTTATAGAATTTGTTATATTTTTGTTTATATTCATTTATATCCTCAAATATATCCTTGTTTTCGGGCATTAATACTCTGTCTGATATTAATGTTAGCATAAAAAATAATATATATCCATCAATGCATGAGTCTCATATTTTGCAAAACCCTATAATCCGCTTATAGCTTAATATTTTTTTGTAATTGTAAACTTTTATTAAAATAATATATAAAATTAGCAAGAATTTATGTTTAGGGATATTTAAAAGGTAGAATTGTAATAGACTCAAATTTTATAGTAGAAGAAAGGAAAGTAAAATGAATCAAGTTCCAATTGTACCGGCAGTTAATCAATGCGCAATGGTACAAAGACCCCAATACTTCACAGCACCACAAGTGCAGCCCCAACAGCCGAATTATAATGCTGTAAAGATTGATATTCACAATCCGTCAGTAGGTGTGCCGCAAGCTCAGCCTCAATATCAGGATCCGATTTATACATATCCGCAGGCTCCTGTTTATAATTATCCGCAAGCGCCGGTTTATAACTATCCGCAAGCTCAGGCTCCTGTTTATGTTCCACAGGCTCCTGTATGCGAACCCGTTCCACAACAGGCACCAACTCAGGAAGTTCAACCTCCTGTATCACAGATACCTGTTCCTCAACCAACAGTGATTGAGCAGCAAAATGTAAATGTTCCGGCACAACCTGTAGAAGAACCAAAAGCGGCAGATGAAAAGACTGAAACAGCTGTTCAAAAACCTGAAGTTGTTGAACCTCAAGCCGTTGAACCGCAAGTTGACTTAAACGCATTTATTGCAAAATTAGCTAACCCTGATTTTGAAGTTCAAGCAAATGCAATGGAAGAAATTGCTAACATTATAAAAGAAAATCCTGCAAAAGCTACAGATTTAGTTGATGCAAAAGTATTTGATTCTTTAAATAATATTGTAAATCTTGATACAAGTGCTTTAGAAGGTCCTAGTGCAGAACAAACTGCTGCAAGAGAAAAAATAATTGCAGGAAAAGAAGTAACTGAGGACGAAAAAGCATTAGCAAATACAATTGCGCCAAAAGAACAAGCTGAAAGAAACAAAAGTTACGCTTTATACACAATTGCAATGATGGACAAATTATACGGTGATGAAGTCGCAAAACTTTCAAATAACAAGGTTCCTTTGACAGAATTGCCGGGAGTTACTACTCTGGTTGATAATTTGAAGGATAATGCAAACCCTATGGTTAGAGCATCCGCAATTGAAGCATTGAGCTATATTCAAACTCCTGAATACAAACAAGATTTAAATACCTTGTTTACTGTAGCTCAAAACGATCAAGATGCGGGAGTAGCTCAAGCCGCAAAAACAGCTCTTGAAAAATTAGAGCAAGTCTAAATATAAAAACAGTTCCTTTCTTTAATATAAAATAAAGCCCCTTGTATAAGGGGCTTTTTATTGCTTTTAAATAGCATTGTTAACTGTTTGTTTTGTAGATATTTGTGGTTTAGGTGTACAGTTTTCATATCCTGCCATTTCGGAAATCTGTTGTGACCATTCATAAATTATTTCTTCGCTGGATTTTTTATAAGAAATAGGTTTACCTATTTTAATGGTTACGCTTCTGCGAGTAAATGGCTTTAATTTCGGATATCCTGTCCAATCCGCAATTGCAATCGGTATAATGTCAGCATTTGCAAATTTAGCGATTTCCGCAAACCCTTTTTTAATTCCTTCCAATTTTCCGTAAGGTCTGGTTCCGCCTTGAGGGAAAATACCTAAACTCCAGCTTGTACCCACGATGTCTTTTACAGTTTTGAAGGTTGCTATTTCAGGTTTTTCTCTGTCAACCGCAAAACCTCCGAGACGTTTAACCAGCCAGCTCAATTTTTCTGATTTGTCAAATAATTCTTTTTTTGCCATAAATGCAATAGGCCTTTTAGCTGCCATTACCATCATCGGCGGATCGAAAATTGATACGTGGTTGCCTGCGTAGATGTATTTATCTTTTTTGTTCTTAGGCAAGTTTTCTCTGCCTTCTATTTTATAATTATAAAATATTGCGTAAAAACCATATACAACTGTATAAAGAAAGCACATATAAAAAATTGTTCTTAATAAGTGATATTCTTTTGCATACCGCCTGTTAAAATTTCTTTCTTTTCCCATTTACTTCCTCCGTTATTTTACAGTTATCTTAGTAGTGGTTTTATCCGGAACATATTTAAATCCGGTTAATTCTTGAATTTCTTCAATCCATTTATCCTTTACAATATCAAGGTATTTATTGTAAGGAATTATTTTGCCTATATTGATTATTATTTTGCCTGAAAATGGTTTTTTACGTATTTCATGTGAGCCTATAATACCTACTGGTAAAATATCGCATTTTGTTAATCTTGCCAATCCTGCAAAACCTTTATTTATATCATTTATTTCACCCGGAGCGCATCTGGTTCCTTGCGGAAATATACCGAGTACCCAGCGGCTGTCTTTAATATTTTCAGCGGTTTTTACTGTTGACGGGCTAAGGTTTTCTCTGTCCACTGCGAAAGCTCCCAGCCAGTCTAACCACCATCTCAAAAACGGTATCTCAAACAATTCTTTTTTTGCCATAAATGCAATGCTTCTTGGCAGTACAGCCGCCATCATAGGAGGATCCAATGATGATAAGTGGTTAGGGCATACAATATACTTGTTGTCTTTCGGAATATTTTCAAGCCCGTGAACCTCTAATCTATATACTACTTTTAAATATACGTAATAACCTATTTTGCATACGATAAACTGCCAGAATGCTCTCCACCGGTTAAATTGAGAAGCTTTTTTATTTGAATATTGTTTTTTCTGCTTTGTCATTTCTTCTCTCCTGAGTTGTATTATACATTAAAATATTTGTTTGGTCTATCTATTAATTTTTGTTTGTTGTATTATTTCAATAGTTAATAGGAGGAGTTTTTATGTTAATGAAATCTGCAAATACTTTGGAAAATGCATTATTTAACAGTGTTTATGCTAAAACACCGGATTATATAAAGAACTTAAAATTGATGGATTTTAATAATAATGGTGAATTTAGTTTTATTTTAAAAAAAGAACACTTGAAACCATACGATAGCGAGAAAAATCCGGAAGGGCTTAATTTAGCAGAATGGTTTGCAAATTATGCTAAAGAGGCAAAAGTTTCTACAGCAGGTATAAGAGGTCCGCAAAATATATTAAATCCGCAGGATACACGTTTCCCTATAAATCTTGTAGGTATTGTTCTTGCGACCCTTGCAAAGGCGCTTGTTGCAAAAGAAAAATATCCAAATAAGAGAATAGTGAAAGTCGCAGGTTGTGAAGTTCGGTATAATTCGCAATTATTTTTAGATGCAATCGCAAGGGTTCAAGCTGCTCAAGGAATAGAAACTCTAGTGCCTGAAGCTAAAAGAACTATCCCTATTTGGCTTGCATCTTTTCTTGCTTTTAAATTAGATTTGCTCGGTGGTGAATATATTACATCAAGTCATGGAATTTCTGTAAAAAATGCAACAAAAGATTTAAATTCTCAGGGAAGCCAGTATTTGCCGGAAGAATCAATGGAATTTGTTAATAAAATACAGGAAATTTTTGATGAAGTTAATTTAAGGGGTTCTTATGAAATAAAAATTTCTGCTAAAGATAATCCTTTAATAAATGAAAAAGTTTTAAAATCCGTAGATGATGGTGTAGATTTATATGTGGAGTATTTACGCTCAGGAGTTGCGCAGGATGTAAATCTTGATTTAATTAAATCTTTCAACTCTAAAATAATCGTAGAATGTGTGGGAGGTTCTGCATACAGAACTCTTTCAAAAGTGCTAAGCAAATTAAATATTTCAGATAAATTTGATTGGTTTAACAAAGAAGAAGATCCGTTTTTCCACTCTATCGGGAAATATGATACAACTCCTAAGGGAGAAAAAGCATTTTATGATTATTCGGTGGATGCAACGGTAATTGCGAAAAAGGCTGATGGTACAAAATTTTTCCCGGTAATAGAAACATTAAATTATCCTGAAAAATTGCAAAAATATCCTATCGGTACGGTTGTATTAATTACAGACCCTGACCATGACAGGCTTACGGTTACTCAGACAGAATGTGTTTCAAGAATTCCTGAATTAGAAAAAGCAGGTATTGATTATGTAAAATTGAATGAGGATGTTATTTTGACAGTATTTTCTGCGAATCAGGCATTCTTAATGATTATGGATTTTTGGATGAAGCAATTAAAAGCTAAAGGAATATGGAATTCTCATCCGCGATTTATGATTAAAACGACTGCATCGGCATTATCATGGGATGAATGGGCTGCAAATAACGGTATAAAAGTTATAAATGTTCCTGTAGGGTTTAAAGAAATCGCAAACATAATGAAGAAAACAGAACTTAAACTCAAAAATACTCCGGATAAAGAAATAATTTTAGAGGATGTACTCGGCAGGGCAATAAATCTTGGAGTAAATCCACGTTTAGTTTTCGCAGGTGAGGAATCCGGCGGGATGATTATGGGTACGGAAGAGCTGATAAAATCACAGAATGGGCGACTTGCAATTGCAATGAGAGAGAAAAGTGCAACAGAAGCAATTATTGTTGCCTCTGCTCTAAGTGCAAAATTATCAGAAGAAAAAGTGGCATTATCTGGATATTTGCTTCAAGTTTTTGAAGAAAATAATATTAAAGGTCGTTATGATACGAGAGTTGATATTGCTTATTATAATGAATCTGAACCGGATATTGAAAAATTAAAGCAGGATAAAATTGCAGGTGAAAGTAAAAGAACAATGAATGATTTGTTTTATCTTTCACTTGCTATTGCTCAGCGTGAAAATGTTATTTCGCTTGACGATATTAAAAATGTTTTGAATGATAAATTTAAGTCTGACGGTCTTGATTTTAGTAAATTAAAATCTGTAAATTTTGTAGGTGATGGGACTTATTTGGAATTCGAGGATAAATATATAGAAATTCGTCCGTCGGGTACAGATGCCAAAACAAAAGCCTATGGCGGAGGATTAAATAAATCTGATATTGAAAAATATGCATCAGTTTTAGGAAATTATTCAGGCGAAAGAACGGATTTGCATAAATCTTTAATCTGCGAAGATTTTTATAACAGTGCGAAGGATAAGGCAATGAAGTATTATTTAGCATTTGTAAACAAGGATGCAAATAATGAACCGTTTGAAATTCCGAATTATGATTTTTAAACCCTCTCCCGAATTTCTTACTTTCGCATTCTGCTCAAGTTGAAATTCTGCCCTCTCACAATGAGAGAGGGCTGTTATTTGCAGTTAAAAAATTTTTATTCTTTTTATGTTATAATTTGTCTGTAAAATGAATATGAGGAATTTATGTTAAGAGATTATTTTTTAGATAAAGTTGAAGATGCGCTTTTAAAGGCAATTGAAGCAGGTAAATTAGGACAGATGAGTGAGTATAAAAGGGGGACTCTTATTGTTGAAAAGCCTAAAAATTCTGATTTTGGTGATTTTGCAATAAATGTTTCTTCTCTTGCTCGCAGTGCGCGTATAGCTCCTGCTATGATTGCGAGTGCTATTGTGGAGTTTGTTGATAAAGAAGACAATGATTATTCTGTGGTTGGCGGGTTTATTAACTTTAAAGCAGGTAATAATCTTTTATCAAATTTAGTGGGTGAAATTTTTAATAAAAAAGAAAATTTTGGAAAACCTGAAAAAATAGAAAAAGAAAAAATTATTCTGGAGTATATTTCGGCAAATCCGACAGGTCCTTTCCATATTGGTCATGGCCGTTGGGCTGCAATGGGCAGCGCTCTTGCAAATTTGTTGAAGTTCTACGGGCATGAAGTTTATCAGGAGTTTTATATAAATGATGCCGGCTCTCAAATCCAAAAACTCGGACGCTCTTTAATTATTCGTGTTCGTCAAGAATTGGGGGATAGTGTTGATTTCCCTCAAGATGAAGAAGAAAGAAAGAATTACTATCCGGGAGATTATTTAGTTCCTGTAGCAAAAGCTTTTTTAGAAAAATATCCTGAAACAAGTTTAGAAAATTATCAACAAATAGATTTATCCGTATATTGTGATTTTGCAAAAGAATATGAAGAAAAAGTTCAAAGAGATTTGCTTGATAAGTTAAGAGTAAAATTTGATAATTTTTATTCTGAATTAACACTGCACAATTCAGGAATGGTTGATGAAGCTGTTCAAAAACTTAAAAATTCAGGTAAAATATACGAAAAAGACGGTGCCGTTTGGTTTAAATCTTCTGATTACGGAGATGATCAAGATAGGGTTATCAAAAAAGTTGACGGATCAAATACTTATTTAACGGCGGATATCGCTTATCATGCAAATAAATTAGATAGAGGTTTTGACAGAATGATTGATATTTGGGGGGCAGATCATCACGGTTATGTTGCCAGAGTCAAAGCTTCTCTTGCCGCTCTTGGTTATGACCCTGAAAAGTTGGAAATATTGTTAGGTCAGCTCGTTAATCTTGTAATTGACGGTAACGAAGTCCGTATGGGTAAACGCAAAAACATGGTCACTCTGGAAGATCTTGTTGAAGAAGTTGGTGTTGATGCAACAAGATTTTGGATGGCGATGAGAAATATTGATACAACTCTTGATTTTGATATTGAACTCGCTAAGAAAAATTCTGATGAAAATCCGGTATTTTATGTTCAGTATGCTCATGCAAGAGCTTGCTCAATTTTAAGAAATGCAGTTCAAGATAAAATTGATACCGAAAGCGGACGTATTACAAAAGCTCCGTTGTCACAAAATGATTTACAAAATCTCATAAATAACTTTGACAGCAATATTATGAAATTAACTATAGCCGAAGCTCGAAAACTGATTTTGAAATTGGAAGAATTCAAATCGGTTGTTGTATTTTCTGCTCGTGACAGGCAAGTTTATACGATTTGCAGATATGTTCAAGAGTTAGCCGCAGAATTCCATTCTTTCTACAATGCAACAAGAGTTATTACAGATGATATTGAATTGACTAAATCAAGACTGGCTCTTGTTTGGGCTTTTAAAACGGTATTGGCAAACGCTCTTGAAATACTTGCGGTTAGCGCACCTGAAAGAATGTAAAATTTATTTAAGACAGCCGGTGTCCATCATATCAATTTTACCGTTAAAATTGTTGTCAACTCCGTCTGAGCAGGAGCCTATGGAGTCAAAACTTTCAGGATGAGCGTTAAATTTTAAATATTTATCCGGTATCATTTGCCATAGGTAGCGGAAAAATTCGGCATAATTTTTTGCAAATGCAGTGTTTGTAACGACTACCATATTTTCATCATTCTTGTTTTCTCCGCTGTTTGAGAAATTCATAGAACCCATTATTATATATTTATCGTCAATAATCATTGTTTTTGAATGGAGTTTGCCTGCATAGTTTTCAGTTTTCAAATGTATTCCGCTCTCTCGTAAAGAGTTGTGTCTTGTATTTTGGGTTGTCGTGCTGTTTGCATCAATTATAATTTTAACGTCAACCCCCTTTTTGTGCGCTGAAATCAATGCTTGCGTAATTTTTTCGTGTGTAATCAAAAATGCAGGAACATAAATGTACTTTGTAGAAGAATTTATGAGTTGAATAATCCTATTTGAACTTTTGTCTTGCGGAGAAAAATATATTTCTAATGTCGTATTTCCTATTTGAAAACGGTTTGTAGTGGAATGTTTTAATTTATCTTTATGAAATTTTCCATTAAGCATTTGTTCAAATTCTTTTTCATAATATTCTGCAACCTCTTTAGAATGTATTATGAGGGTGTTATTTTCGTCATATCCGCTAAATCCTGTTTTAGAAAAATTCATTGAACCCGTAAAAACTATAGAATTGTCAAATATGACAAACTTGTTATGCATAAGCATATTGCTTTTACTTGCTGTGATGTTTTTATCAGACATTGAAGATTGTGCAAGTTCTTTTATAATATTGTTGTCTTTATAAAATGTTTTTAAAGGGTCGTGTGCTTCATCGTATACAAATCGTATTTTTACTCCGCGTGATTTTGCGTTTGTTAACGCTTGAGTAATCTCAGGAATTTCGTCATAACCGTAAATTGCAATGTCAATGCGTTCGTGTGAATTTTTGACAAGATTTATAAATGCCTTACATTCATTAGTTTGACATTTGTTATCGGGTTTAAGATGTTTTGTGAAGTCTGTATAGTATAACGTAACATTCCCGTCAGAAAATTTTATTTCAGGAGCTTGTATATTTGGAATATTATAAATAGATTCTGATTTTTTGTGTTTTGTTTTTATATCGTGCCTGCAATACTGACAGGGTTTGGCATCTTTTGGTATTTGTTTAAACGGCAAAAGAATTTTGTCATGAGCCATTTTTCCGTATTTGCATTCAAGTGTGTGGTATTTGTTTGAATTGTGATTTAAGACTACAAGATTTAGTTTTCTTGATTTTTCAAGATTTTTACTAAATTTCTCTTGATTTGCAATAGAACCGTTTTTTATTCCAAAACCACTATTCCCAAGAATTGAAGCATAATCGTTGTCATTTATTTTAATGTTAGCAAAAGTGCATTCGCTTGATACTTTTGGGGTAAAATCCAGTTTTATTTTCTTTGTTAGTAATTCTTTTTGTGCGAATTCTTGAGCCAAATATCCTAAATCAATTATGTCAATTTCATTAATTTTGAATTTCTCAGTGTAGGTCTTTAGAAAAATATCTGACGGCTCCAGAGAAAATGACTCAATATTGTCGACACAGATAATTTCATCGTTAGAAATAACCTTATCCCCATTGATATCCACTCCTAATTTTGTCGGAGTGATTACGGATAAAATTTCTTTGGAACTGTTTTCTCTGTATATAAATATAGAAAAAGCGAGCAGAAAAACTATTAAAAATACACTCGTAATATGCTTTTTCATCTTCTGCCCGCCTTTTAGTTAAATTATTTATTGCTCCACAAACCGTGAATGTTACAATATTCTATTGCATGATTATATTTATTGTTTAATTTCATTATCGGTTGTTCATCAATATCTAAGAATTTTGTGTATACGTGTTTTTTATCATCAGAAATTGTTTGTATAAATTCAATATGATGTTCGGGTATCATCGGGTGAAGCACAGAACCAACGTGGATTTCGTTTTCGTTTACAAAAACAGGAACGTGTTTTTCTTGCATTTCTTCTTCAATTTTGTGTGATTCAAGTTTTGTCATAGGTTTTCCGCAACATACGAGCGCATCCGCACCTTCGTGCAAAACTTGTACAATGTTTCCGCAAATTTCACAGCGGTAAAGTTCTAATTTATTTGTCATATAAACTCCTTTGTTTCCCCTTATTTAATCGCAAAGCCGCTCCGGCGCTTCACACCGGCTTACGCATTTTCCGCCTGTGCAATCAAAGATTGCTTCGCTCATTACGCATTCGCTCCATTCGCAACGGCGGTATCGTAGTGTTCCGCAACCTGCTTGTCTTGCTAATCGCAAGCCAACCTGTTGCTTCACACCGGCTTACGCATTGCGCCTGTGGTGCTCGGGCTTTGCCCCTGCGCTTCCTACGGCGCAGATATAATGTTTCGCGCCCTGCCGTCTTTGCTCTCGCAAAGCCGCTCCGGCGCTTCACACCGGCTTACGCATTTTAAAACCGTACCACTGTCTATCGAACATCAAAATCACAAAATCCTTTAATACTTTCTACCCCGACAAATCAAACACCCGTAAAGATTTTCTTAGTGCTGCTGAGTTTCCTCCCTGACACGGTTCGAAATTTTACGCCGCCCAAAGTGCCGATATCAACGATTATATCAAATTCAAATGTTCAAATGCTGCCCTCACAACAGGCTCTGCACCCTGCGTACGCTTCAGGTCAAGAGTTTGCAACACCCCGTGGAGTACGGCAAAATTATTATAGCATAAATTCATTCCATGTGTATTGCCTAACTTTACATATTGTAATTTAAATAAATTTATTAAATGGTTAAGCTAATCTCCGAGACACACAACCCGGTGGTTGTTGCTGAAGCGGCCGCCACTGCCGTATACCGTGCGGGAACTGCCGAAGTTGCGGACGTATGCGTGCTCCGTACCGTTAGGGGAGGACGACCACAGGTAGAACCAAGACGGGTTATCTGTGATGCCTAAAGCCGCAAAGACAGTGTCCTTGTTCG
>CADBQQ010000009.1 GCA_902796825.1 uncultured bacterium | reverse complement strand
TGATACTATAATATGTCTGTGTATCCAATTTCATAAGCAATATCAACCTGTGATAAATGTTGCACTTATTACTTAATTTTGTTATAAGCTTAGAATTGCAAGACGTGAAATTGCAGATGATATTAGTAGAATACAGCCATAAAAGCTATCGGATAATATTTAGCTCTAATCTAAGCACCATTCTCATATTGTAGTATTCTTGTGTTGATTGTTTCATAACAGATACAATCCTTTGATAGATGTTGTCAGAGTCAATATCATGTGATACAATTTCTTTGTCATTGGGTTCCTGTTTTGACACCTTAACGACATTTTTATAAGATATGAAAAAATTCTATTTATTTTTTATATTTTTAATTTTTAGTGCTTTGCAATCCGGTGCAGATCAATTTGTGCCGGAATTTAACACTATGAGAGTTATTCGCTGTGACGTGAATGAAACAATTTATAATCAAGACAACTCTGTCGTTTCTAAAACTCAATATCACAGAATTTTCCGTTTAGATGATCCTAATAAAAAAATTTATCTTGGCAAAGCCCCTGTAGATTGGCTATTGGAATACGAAAACGACAAAATAAGGTTTATTCAACAACCGCTTGCAGATGATTATATGATGACCTCAAATGTCATATTAAACAGGATGGACAACACATATACTGCTAAAACCGAAATCACATACGACAATCCTGCTTTCGCATCAAGACATGCCGAAGCCTCAGGTATTTGTAAACCTGTTGAGTAATATTTTTTAACAATAAGCAATTTTTCTAACGCAAAATCCTTTATAAATATGTAGGGTTATAGGTTAGTTATGGAAAAATTACTTCAGGGTAGGTTAAATAATAATTTTTCTGATGAAAAAATTTCGGCTCTTATTTCAAAATCCAAATTGAAACAAAACCGACAGAAAACTTTGAGTGATTATACGAAAAATTTTGATTTAGCACAAGGCTCTATCGAAAATATCTCGTTTAACACCGAGCTTTCTAACGCTAAAACCAGAATGATTGCTCAAAAACTTGCCCGTGCCATTGATAAAAATTCCGTAGAACAAGTTAAAAAAATTAAAGATGAGTACGGGAAAGAAAAAGAATTCGTAAAAGCTAAAAAATTTTTAAACGATAAATGTAAACAAGTATGGAATGTTTATGACAACCCTGAAAACGTTCCGCTTGAAGCGATGAAAGCACTTGGAATAACTAATCAGCCTGAATTGAGTTTTCTACTCGATAATACAGTTAAGTATTTTGAAAAAGATGGCGGAAATACAACAGTGAAAACTATTTTGTCTATTTTAGAAAACAAAAATATGGATTACACCATAGATGACATTTACAAATACTTGCACGGGGCGCACCTAAAAGAAAAATGTAATTATAATAAGAACACGATTAAATATTTAATTTTAACCGGAAGATTTAAGAAAAAAGAACTTATCGCGCTCGGCGCTGACAACAATTTATTAAAAGATGTTATTAAATCACTTACATTAAAGCAAAAATTGCACTACATGGCTTCAAATCTATCTTTGTGCTTCAATTAAAGTATGCTTATAGATAATTTCAAGGTTGAGGACTGGTTTAATAAATACGAGAAAGATGCCGTATATGATTTGGCAGACACCTGTGTTGAATCTCTTTCTATAAATGAATTGTTGAGAATTTCGCAAGCAGATTTGTCTGTATTTGACAGAAAACTAAATTATGGAGATATTCATGGCTCAGAGAGATTAAAACAAGGAATTTCATCACTATATGAGGACCAAGAACCGCAAAACATAACCGTAACACACGGTGCAATTGGAGCAAATCAGCTGGTAATGCTTACTTTAGTAGAACCGCAAGATAAAGTTGTATCTATTATCCCGACTTATCAGCAGCATTATTCAATTCCGAAATCTCTTGGAGCGGATGTAAAAACATTAGTTTTAAAAGAGGAAAATCGTTGGCTTCCTGATTTAGATGAATTAGAAAAATTAGTAGCAGAAGATACAAAACTAATATGCATGAACAACCCCAACAACCCGACAGGTGCAATTATTCCTGAGGAAATGATTAATAAAATCGTCAACATTGCACGAAAATCGAATGCTTATATTTTATGTGATGAGGTTTATAGAGGTTTAAATCACACAGAAGAACATTTCGGCAAATCTATTGCCGATATTTATGAAAGAGGAATTTCGACAGGTAGTATGTCAAAAGTCTTTTCTCTGGCCGGCTTACGACTCGGATGGATTTGCGCGAATACTGATATTATCAAACAGGTAAATAAACAAAGAGAATACAATACAATAAGTGTTGGGATTTTAGACGATTATTTTGCCTCTATTGCACTGGAAAATAAGGATATAATTATCTCACGCAATATTGAAAAACTTCTAATCGGCAAAAGAGTTTTAACAGATTGGCTTGAAAAAGAGCCGCTCATAGATTGCGTAATCCCGCACTCAGGTACAACAGCTTTTGTCCGATATAATTTACCTGTAAAATCGGAAGAATTATGTACAAAACTACAGCATGAAACAGGTGTTATGATACTTCCGGGAAGTACAATGGAATACGAGGGATATTTGCGTATCGGATATGGGAACAACTTTGAAAAGCTAGAAAAAGGGTTGGGAATTTTTTCTGATTGGATAAGAAAACAGATTTAAAATAAAGGCGCGGCTAAAAGCCGCGCCTTTTGTTCTTTTCATAAAATCTAACCTATTACAGGAGGATTAAACACTCTTGCAGATAATTCTTTATCTAACGCAAGGAGTCCTTGTTTATCATCTCCTATCATCTCAAGTTTAGCCAGAACATCCCCAACACTTGCTTCTTCTTCAACCTGTTCTTTTACATACCAGTTTAAGAACAACATAGCTGCTCTATCTTTTACTTCTTCCGCAACATCATAAACTGCATTAATTCTGGAGGTTACATACTGTTCGTGTTCAAGAACCTGTTTAAAAACTTCCAAAGGGGTAGAACCCTTAACTTCCGGTTTATCAATTGCGAACAACTCAACATACCCGCCGCGTTCAAGAACATATTCATACATCCCTTCTGCATGAGCGCGTTCTTCTTGAACTTGAATATTGAACCAATTTACAAAGCCTGGTAGGTTTAATTCTGCAAAAATAGTTTTCATTGCCAAATATAAATACTCTGAATAGTATTCCTTGTTAATTTGGTCATTAAAAGCTGCTTCCATTTTTTTGTCAATAGCCATTCTTAATTTCTCCTTATTTTATAAAGTGTTTACAATCTCTTGTGCTAAAGTTTCTAACTCCTGCGCATTTATACCTTTAACCGCAGATTTTAATTGTACGCGATTGCCAATAATTTCAGTATTTTTCCATTTTGAAATCATTTCAGTCATCAAGTTTCCGCTAAATGGAGCCCAAGAACCGTTTTCAATAATCGCAACTTTGCGGTTTTGCAAGTTGTGTGCGGTAATATCGTGTAAAAGTGTTTCCATATTAACAAAAATTCCCATATTATACGTAGTTGAAGCAAACACAATATGAGAATATTTGAATGCTTCCGATACAATGTATGACGGGTGAACTGTCGACACATCAAACATTTTTATATCTTTCACACCTTTATCTGCAAGCTTGCCGGCTAAAATTTCCGCTGCATTTTGAGTCCCGCCGTAAACTGATGCATAAACAACCAATACAGATTGAATTTCAGGCTCATAAGCAGACCATTTAGTATATTTTTCAATAAATATATTTAAATCTTTTCTCCACACATAACCGTGTAGAGGGCAAATCATATTTATATCAATATTGGAAGCCTTTTTCAACAATGCTTGTACCTGCGCCCCGTATTTTCCGACAATATTTGTATAATATCTTCTGGCTTCATCCATATAACGATGATCAAAATCCACTTCATCCGCAAAAATATTACCGTCTATAGCACCAAAAGAGCCGAAAGCATCCGCTGAAAATAAAATTTTATCAACAGTATCATAAGTCACCATAACCTCAGGCCAGTGAACCATAGGAGCAAATACAAACGTCAAAGTGTGATGACCTGTGTCTAAAGTATCACCTTCTTTAACAATATGCCATTGATTTTCCGGCAAATTGAAATCAAAAAACTGCCCTATCATTGCTTGAGTTTTAGCATTACAAACGATTTTAACCTGCGGATATTTAGATACAATTGTTTGAATTTCAGCACAATGATCAGGCTCCATGTGATTTATAATCAGATAATCCAAACTTCTTCCGTCTAAAACGTATTCAATATTTTCAAAAAACTGATGGTTAACAGACTTGTCAACAGTGTCAAGCAAAACTGTTTTATCATCTTTCAACAAATATGAATTATACGAAATACCTAATGGAACAGGATAAACACTTTCAAATAAAGATATACGTCTGTCATTAGCACCTACCCAATATAAATCATTAGTAATCGCTTTTATATTATGCATAATTTCTCCTTGTATTTAAATCAGCCTTTCAAAGCTTCTACAGTGATATCTAAAGAAGCTTTGTCATAAATATTATAGGTCGTAACCTCTGCGTTAATTTTTCTGTTTAAACCGGCAAGCACTTTACCGGGTCCGATTTCAACAAAAGTATCAACACCGTTTTGTATCATATTTTCAATAGTTTGAGTCCAGTGAACAGATGAACAAATTTGTCTTGGCATTTTGTTTTTAAAATCTGCATCCGAAATAGTAGCCGCAGCATCAACGTTTGTAATAACAGGAATTGAAGCGCAAGAAATGTCTAAATCTTTAACAAATTGAGCAAATTCCTTGCTTGCACCTTCTAAAAATTTAGAGTGAAAAGCTCCTGAAACAGCAAGCGGAACAACTCTTTTTGCTCCGGCTTCAAGCAATAATTCTCCGGCTTTGGAAACGGCATTTTCTTCACCTGTCAAAACAACTTGAACAGGGGAATTGTAATTTGCAACATCGACATAACCAACACTTGAAGCTTCCTGCAAAGCTTTTTCAACACTTCCTGCCGGCGCATTCAAAACAGCAGCCATCGTTCCGCCCTTAACTTGTCCCATAAGATCAGCACGCTTTTGAATAGCTTTTAATGTTGTTTCTAAATCCATAACACCAGAAGCATACATTGCACAGTATTCGCCCAAACTATGCCCTGCGGTGAATGTAGGTTTTATATTTAATTCTGATTTAAAAGCTTCAAGAGCCGCGATTGACATCGTAACTATTGACGGCTGAGTGTTAACAGTCTGCTTTAAATCCTCCTCAGGCCCCTCAAAACATAGCTTGGTAATACTTTTATTCAAAACTCTGTCCGCAGTATCAAAAACATTTTTTGCTGCTTGACAATTTTCATACAAATCTTTTCCCATACCTACTGTTTGAGCGCCTTGTCCCGGAAAAATAAAAGCAATTTTTTTAACCATATTTAAAATATCCCTCTATCTAATCTTAATAACAAAGCAATTATACAATAAAAATTTTGTAATGCAAAAAACATCAGGGCGGGCGCAAAGCGCCCGCCCTGATATTCCTTCACTTTAATATTTAAGCAGAAAGATTAAATTCTTTATTTTCTTCAGCTTTATCTTTTGCGCCGTTCAAAAGTTCAGAAGCCACATATCCGATTCCGGCAATCGCAGCTAATACCATTCCGACTTTGCCGAATTTAGCTAATTTGCTTACAGATTTAGAACCTGCTTCAACAACCGCTTCTCCGGCTTTTGTGCCTGCTTCAACAACTGCTTCTCCGGCTTTTGTACCTGTTTCAACTATTGTTTCGACTGCTTTCTTTTCAGCCGCAGGAATTTTGCCCGCTTGTTCAAAAATTAAATTACCTTTTCCGGTGCAAGTTTGTTCAACATAATCAAGAGCCTTTTGGGCATCTTTGAGTACAACACCTTTTTGGGTAGCCGAAGCCGCAACTCGTCGCTGTTTCGTGCTTGCAGCTTTTCTAGCGTTCAATTTTTTAACCGCAGCATTTGTCTTTGGGGTTGCATTTCTTGTTTTGA
>CADBQQ010000008.1 GCA_902796825.1 uncultured bacterium | reverse complement strand
TGTCGCCAAATCCGGGAGCTTTTACTGCAACAGCTCTTAAAACTTTTCTCATGGTATTTACAACTAGTGTTGCAAGAGCTTCGCCTTCAACATCTTCTGCAATTAACAACAATGATTTGCCATCACGTGCAACTTGTTCCAGCAATGGAACTAAATCAGAAATAAGGTTAATTTTTTTGTTGCAACAGAATACATAAGCATCTTCCAAAACTGCTTCCATTCTTTCAGCATCTGTTACAAAATATGGTGAAATGTAACCTTTATCAAATTGCATACCTTCAACAACTTTGAGGTTTGTTCCGAATGATTTTGATTCTTCAACGGTAATGACACCATCGTGACCAACTTTTTCCATTGCTTCAGCAATTAGCTCGCCGATTTCTTTATTGTTACCTGCTGAAATTGCCGCAACTTGAGCGATTTCTTCTTTAGTGTTTACAGAGCGCGACATTGCTTGAATTTTTGTAACAGCATCAGATACAGCTTTATCAATACCGCGTTTCATTGACATTGGATTTGCACCTGCTGTAAGGTTTTTCAACCCTTCTCTAACGATTGCTTGAGCAAGAACAGAAGCTGTTGTTGTTCCGTCTCCTGCTACGTCATTTGTCTTTGAAGAAACTTCTTTTAGTAATTGTGCGCCTGCATTTTCAAGCGGACATTTTAATTCAATTTCTTTTGCAATAGTTACACCGTCATTAACTATTTGAGGTGCTCCAAATTTTTTTGTTAAAATTACGTTTCTGCCTTTAGGTCCGAGAGTTACTTTTACAGCATCTGCTACGGCATCAATCCCTTTTAGAAGCGATTTTCTTGCTTCTTCATCAAAAACTATTTTTTTTGCCATTTTATATTTTCTCCTTTTATAATTATTCAATTACTGCTAATGCATCTTTAATTGACAAAATTTTGTATTCAACACTGTCAACTTTTACGTCTGTTCCTGAATATTTTGCATACAAAATTGTGTCGCCAATTTTAACATCCATTGGTTCTCTTTCACCTTTATCGTTCATTTTTCCTAAACCAACAGCAACTACTTCACCTTTTTGCGGCTTTTCTTTTGCGCTGTCAGGAATAAAAATTCCGCCTGAAGTTTGTTCTGTGTCTTCAATTACTTTAATAACAATTCTGTCACCTAATGGTTTAATCATGATATCCTCTCCTTTTCTTTTTCTTACAATTTATTTATATAATATTTTTTGCAAAATCTTAAGAAAATTAAGGAAAATTTAATAATTTATGTTATAATCTTCACATGAATAAAAAATTGTTTGTAATATCAGGTTGCTCGGGTGTAGGAAAAGGTACAGTTATAAATAAATTTATGGAGAGAAACAAAGATTTTATACTCTCTGTTTCTTGTACGACACGTCCTCCAAGACAGGGTGAAATTGACGGTATACATTATTTTTTTATAACTAAAGATGAATTTGAACAAAATATTAAAGATGATAAATTCCTTGAACATGCATGTTTTGCAGGAAACTATTACGGTACCAAGAAAAAATATATTCAACAAAAATTTAGTGAAGGCTTTAATATCATTTTAGAGATTGAAACTCAAGGAGCTTTGCAGGTTAAAGAAAGAATGCCCGAAGCTTTATTGATATTTATTGCTCCTCCAAGTGTTGAAGAACTTGAAAATCGCTTGCGCGGGCGTCATACCGAAGATGAAGAAACAATCCAAAAACGTTTGGCACAAGTAAAAACAGAACTTGAACGCTCAAAAAAATATGATTTTGTAGTAATAAATGATGATGTTAATCGTGCAGTAGAAGAAATTGAAAGTATTGTTAAAAATGACATTACAAAATAAACACATTTTAATAGGTATAACAGGCGGGATTGCTGCATATAAAATTTGCACACTAATTCGTGATTTTAAAAAATCAGGCGCGGAGGTGAAAGTTATTTGTACTCCGAATTCGCTCAATTTTGTTACAAAATTAACCTTGCAAAATCTTTCACAAAATGAAGTTTATATACAAGAGTTTGATGTTAAGAATTGGAAACCTGAACATATTTCTCTGGCGGATTGGGCGGATATTATGCTTATTGCTCCCGCAACGGCAAATACTATTAGTAAAATCGCTCAAGGAATTGCAGATAATCTTTTAACATCAGTTGCTTGTGCGTTTTCAAAAAAAATAATTATCGCACCGGCGATGAATGTCAATATGTGGAATAATCCGTCAGTGCAAGCAAATTTAAAAACTTTGCATAAAAGGGGAATAGAGTATTTACCTCCGGAAAACGGTTTTTTGGCATGCGGATATGTCGCAAAAGGCAGGTTATGTTCGTTAGAAAAAATTTATAATGCAGTAGAAGAAGCATTAAATTATTCTGATAGCTTAAAAGGTAAAAAAGTCGTTATCACCTCAGGCGGTACAATTGAAGAAATTGACCCTGTTCGATATATTTCAAATTATTCCTCAGGAAAGATGGGGCTCGCTCTTGCAAAGTCTGCTTATGATATGGGAGCGGAAGTTGTACTTATCTCTACAAAAGATTTTGATTGCCCGTTTAAATTGGTAAAGGTAAAATCTGCTTTAGATATGCAAAAGGCTGTTGTTGAAGAATATAATTCTACAGATTATATTATAATGGCTGCAGCTGTTGCAGATTACAGAATAAAGAATTTTTCAAAACAAAAAATTAAAAAAGGTCTTGAAGAAACAATTACATTGGAGTTTGTAAAAAATCCGGATATTTTGGCAGAGCTTTCTAACAAAAAATCTGAAAATGAAATTAAACCGATTATTGTTGGTTTTTGTGCCGAAAGTGAAAACTTAATAGAAAATGCAAGAGAAAAAATTGCGCGCAAGGGTTGTGATTATTTAGTCGCTAATGACATATCCCGTAAGGATATAGGTTTTGGCTCAGATGAAAATGAAGTTACAATTTTGAATAAGAACGGTGAAATAAAAAAGTTAGAAAAAGCTTCTAAAAATGTAATTGCAAGGGAAATTTTGGAATGGATAAGTACGAAATAATCCGTAAAATAGAGAACTTCGCTCCTGTTGATACTCAAGAAAGTTGGGATTGTTCGGGTTGGGTGGTAAATGCCGCAGGCCTTGACGATGTAAATAAAGTAATGCTTTGTCTTACGGTAACTGATGATGTCGTAAAACAGGCTATAGAGCAAAACTGCGATATGATTATTTCACATCATCCAATGTTTTATATCAGTCTTAATTCCGCGCTTGTTTCGAAATCTCATGCCCCAAAAATTAATATATACTGTGCGCATACTAATATGGATAAAGCAAACGGCGGTACAACGGATACTTTAATTGAAAAACTGGGGTTTTCGGATTTTAAATTAAATATTGAGCACGAATTTTTGCGAATTGTTGAAAAAGAAATAAATACAGATATTTTTTCGGATTTGATAGGCAAAATATTTCCAAATGCAAGAATTGTTAATCCCAAAAACATAAATACTTTGCATAAAATAGCATTTTGCGCAGGTTCAGGAAGTGAATTTATTAAACAAGCGCAAGAACTCGGTGCAGATTGTCTTGTCACCGGTGATTTAAAGTTTCATACAGCTCTGGAAAGTTCGATTGTGCTTTATGATATAGGGCATTTCGAAAGCGAAATACCAATCTTAACGGTATTTGAAAAACTTATCAGTAATTCGGTTGAAGTAGTATACGCCCAAGAAGTCAGTCCTTTTGTAACGTTATGTAAATAATATATATTTTTTATATAAAAATGGGCAATATATTGTTGCAAAATTTGTTTATTATAATGTAACGAGGTATAATTATCGTGATGGATGAGATGATTGAACAAAACTTTAGAGTTATTGAAGGCTCGAGAGACTCGGGAGTAAATGAGGTTTTTGAAAAACTTCAATCTTCTCGCCAGACAAATCCTATTGTGCGAAAGTTACTGGACTTCAGCTCGTCTGACAAAACCCGTAAATTTTCAATAATTGATTTGCTAAAGCGATAGATTTCGGCACGGTTTTATGAGAATCGAAACGTACATAAATTTGTACGGTTTGCCGTATTGAAGGATTATGCTTCGTTACTTTTTTATTGGTGTGTAAATGTACGAAATTAAAAAAGAGATTTATCAAAGTTTAACCAAAAATCAGAAGTCTGCTCTGTGCAATTATTTGCGGGCGATTGTTAAAAAATCAGGTAATATGTCTGTTGATGATATTTGGGAAAATTTTGTTGAAGATGAAAAGTATTATTTGGAATTAAATTGTTCCAGATTTGAGTTTTTATCGGAAATTTTGTATGAAGATTGGTTTAAATCTGATACATTAAAATATTTGACAGAGTGTAGAAAGTATTATGATTACAAAGAAAAACAGCGTCCTATTATTGAAGCTAATAAAGAATATGAAAAGAGAAAACGAGCTTTTTTGAGGGAAGTGAAAATGTCAAAAGAAGCACCTACAAAAAAACAACTTTACTACTATGACAGATTGTGTAAAAAATATAATATAGAGAAAAAAGAATTAATATCTAAGCTCGAAGCTCGGGATGAAATCGATAAAATTATAACAGCGCATAATCCTTTGAGAATGGTGGAAGAAAATGACGACAATTCCTGAAATAGTTAAAATTCTTACAAATGCCGGAATTGAACCAAATGAGGCTAATATTGAGGTGAAACTTTTAATAGAAAAGTTCGCCGGTTACGGGTTGTCAGATATTATAACAGGGAAAAAGATTGAACCGGAAAAACTTGCAATTGTAGAGCAGAAGGCAAAGTTGCGAGCAGCTTTAAGACAGCCGATACAATATATTATTGGAGAAGCTGATTTTATGGGTGAAAAATTTATAGTTACGCCGGATGTGCTTATTCCAAGAGATGAAACCGAATTTCTTGTACGTAAGGCTGTAGAGATAATCAATATTAACAATTTTAAGTCAGTGCTTGATATGTGTACCGGTTCAGGTTGTATTGCCTGTATGATTGCAAAATTAACTTCAGCGACAGTGATTGGAGCGGATATCTCGACAGAGGCTTTGCACATTGCATTTAAAAATATGGAGAGAATGCAGCTTTTTAATCGTGCTTTATTTAGGAAATCAGATGTTTTTTCAATGATAAGAGAGGATGAAAAGTTTGATGTAATTGTTTCAAATCCTCCTTATATTCCTCCGTCATTAAAGAAAAATATTCAAAAAGAAGTAACATTTGAACCTGATTTGGCTCTGTATACAAAAGACGATAGAGGTCTTGAATTTTACGAAAAAATAATTAAAGAAGCACCGAAATTTTTAAATTCAGGCGGTTATGTGTTATTTGAACTGGGTTTCGGACAAAGTCAGGACGTGGCTCAGATATTTATTGATAACGGTTTTGATGACGTTCAAGTTGTTAAAGATCTTGCAAATATAGATCGAGTTATTTTTGCAAAATTACATTAATTATTTTTTCTGATAAATTTTATATCATAGCCGAGTATATCCGCAATTACAAGCATTTCTCTATGAGTTATGGTTTCGTTTCTTAACTTGTTAGAAAGATTTTGCATGGAGTATGGTTTGTTTAATCTTTTACTAAGGGCGTTCGCTAGCTCAGTCAAATTTACATTTACATCAAGCAAAACTTTTTTTAATTCGTTCATTATAGACATTGTATACTCCATTCATTCATTTAGAATTATACAAATTCATTTTATTTTTAATGATAAAATTGAATTTATTGTTGACACTTAAACGAATTAATGTAATAATAAACTTATATATTTACATGATTAAGAAATTTGAAGTAATTGGAGGTCTAATGAATAAATTTGTTAAATTAAAAACGAGTAAAATTAGCGGTGGGTGGAATAATTTGCGCGTAATTGGCACCCACCCCAACCCTCAGCCAAAGGCAAACAGAATTCGCACAACTCGTAAACTCGTTGGCAATTCTTGTCCCTCAAAAGGGAGGGAGA
>CADBQQ010000007.1 GCA_902796825.1 uncultured bacterium | reverse complement strand
GATTTGGTCTTGATGCAGATCAAGCAAATGCAATTCTTGAAATGCAATTGAGACGTTTGACAGGTTTGGAACAGGATAAAGTTAAAGCTGAATATGATGAATTGTTAAAGAAAATTGATGAATATGAAGCAATTCTTGCAAGCCGTCAAAAGATTTTGGATATTATCAAAAAAGAACTTCTTGAAGATAAAGAAAAATACGGAGACGAAAGAAAAACTCAAATTGTGCCGGAAAAAGGTGAAGTTACAATAGAAGATTTGACTCCGAATACTCCTATGGCTGTATTTATTACACATCAAGGATATTTGAAACGTATTTCTCTTGATACTTTTGAAAGACAAAATCGTGCAACTCGAGGTAAATCAGGTATTAAAACAAAAGAAGATGACGACATTCAGCATTTCTTTACAGCAATGATGCATGATAAAGTGTTGTTCTTCTCTTCAAAAGGTACTGTATACAGCTTGAATGTATATGATTTCCCTGAAGGCAGCAGACAGTCTAAAGGTTTGCCGATAATTAACGTTCTTCCGATTGAACAAGATGAAAAAATTACGGCAGTTGTTCCTGTAAGTAATTTCTCACATGATTTGAATTTAATCATGTTAACCAAAAAAGGTAATATCAAACGTATTGAACTTGATAACTTCTCAAATATCAGACGTAACGGTATTATTGCTATCGGGCTTGATGAGGGAGACAGTTTGAATTGGGTAAAACTCGCAACTGCAAAAGATGAAATTATTATCGGAACATCTTGTGGTATGGCAATTCGCTTCCCTATTCAGGATTTGAGACCTCTTGGAAGAAGCGCAAAAGGTGTAATTTCGATGAAATTACGCTCAGGAGACGAAATTGTAGGATGCGACATCGTTCCGAGAGATTATGATGCGGATTTATTGGTTGTGACTTCTGACGGTTTCGGGAAACGTACAAAATTATCCGAATTCAGAAGCCAAAACAGAGGCGGTTTAGGTTTGATTGCGACAAAATTTAAGACATCAAGTTCAAGACTTGTAGCATTGACAATTGTTCGAGATTCTGATGATATTATGCTTGTTACCGCGAACGGTGTTGTAACAAGAATAAATGCAGGTTCTATTTCACAACAGGGCAGACCGGCTACAGGTGTAAGAGCGCAAAACTTAAATGATAATGACGCGGTTGTATCTGTTAATAAAATTATCAATCCGGATGAGGACGATATAACAATTAAAACGTCTAAACCTGCTGAAACGGTAGAAGAACAGACACAGCAAACAAGTTTGCTTGACACTCCTGAAAACGAAGGATAACAATGAGCGCAAAAGAAAAATCATTGGTTATAGTCGAATCACCGGCAAAATCAAAAACAATAAAAAAAATTCTCGGTGACGGATTTCAAATAGAAGCAAGCTTCGGGCATGTGCGAAATTTGCCGACAAAAGATCCTGCTACGGAAAATTTAGGTTTTGATGTAAATAATAACTTTGAACCAAAATTTGAAATAATTCCGGGCAAACAGCAGGTTGTGCGCAAGTTAAATGACTTAGCCAAAAAAGTTGATAAAATTTATCTTGCATCCGACCCCGACCGTGAGGGGGAGGCTATTGCATGGCATGTTCGTCAAATTTTGAAAGTGCCGGATGAAAAAATTTATAGAATTGTATTTAACGAAATTACCCCAAAAGCCGTTAAATACTCTGTTGACAATCCTCGCGGAATTGATATGGACATGGTAAAAGCCCAACAGACAAGGCAAATTTTGGATAAACTTGTAGGGTATAAACTTAGCCCAGTTTTGTGGAAGGAAATGGGAAATAGAAAGCTTTCGGCAGGAAGAGTTCAATCGGTTGCTCTGCGTATGATTTGCGAAAGAGAAGAAGAAATTGAAAAATTTATCCCTCAAGAATACTGGTCTATTCACGCAAATCTTGATAAAGACGGCAAAATTTTTGAAGCAGAGTTATCTAAAATCAAAGGAAAATCTGTAGAAAAAACAATAAAAAATCAAGAAGAAGCACAAAAAATTGTCGATTATCTTTCTAATTCTTCTACAGAATATCAGGTTTCAAAGGTTAATAAAAAGACAATTAAACGTAAACCTACAGCTCCTTTTATTACTTCAACTATGCAGCGAGCCGCAAGTTCAAAACTTGGTTTTGGTGTTTCTAAAACAATGCAGGTTGCGCAAAAATTGTATGAAGGTATTGAAATTGACGGCAATCCTGTGGGTTTGATTACATATATGAGAACAGATTCTGTCAGGGTTTCTGACGATGCGCAAAATATGGCGCATGATTTTATTTTGCAAAATTACGGCGAAAATTATTACCCGCAAGAACCTAATATTTATGCAAAAGGTAAGCAAAATGTTCAAGATGCGCACGAAGCAATTCGTCCTGCGTATCCTGAGCGTACTCCTG
>CADBQQ010000006.1 GCA_902796825.1 uncultured bacterium | reverse complement strand
TACCTCTTAAAATGTCTGCAACACGAACTGCTAAACGGCCTAATGTTTCGCCGTCAGCGTCGATTACATACCATTTTCTTTCTACTTTAAGAGGTTTTGCTGAATATGTTTTCATATTGCATTTTCTCCGTTTATTGTTTTGTTGGACGGTTACGCCCACTAGTATTCTACTTTTATTAGTGTTAACCCATACGGACTAACTGTCTGACCCGCTTTTGAGCGGTCTTTTGCTTCCAGAACATCTTTCATATATTCTGCTGGCAAATCATGCCCCTCTATTTCTAAAAGGGTTCCGACAATTGTTCTTACCATATTATAAAGAAATCTGTTTCCCACAATATCAATAATCACTTTGTCGTATTGTTTTTGAACATTAACACTTTTTATAAAACAGACTGTGCTTGGGTTTAGCGTTCCGGAACTTTTAAAACTTGAGAAATCGTGTTCTCCGAGCAAATAATTTAATGCTTGTTGCATTCTGTTTACATCTGTCGGAAATTTCACCCTTATCAAATCCCCGTCAAAAGCGTTCTTAATTCGTCTGTTTATAAATTCAAAACGATAATGACGGCTCTTGGCAGATTTTTGAGCGTGAAACTTATCATCCACTATTCTCAAATCCGTTACAGAAATGTCGCAGGGAAGAATTTCATTAATATGGTAAAGAAACTTTGAAGCAACAATTGTTTCTTCCACATTAAAATGAACAACTTGCCCTATGGCATTTACACCTGCATCAGTTCTTCCGGAAAAGACTGTTTTAAAGTGCCTGTTTTTATTTTCGGTATCACCGAATATCAATGTACTGATTGCTTTTTCAAGTTCCCCTTGTATAGTCGGCTGAGCTATCTGTTCACCATTTTCAAACTGTATCTGGCTGCCTGAATAGTTTTTGCCAATATACTGAACTGTCAAAGCGTAACGCATCTTGAAATTACACCAATTGAATAAGTGCCATTTCAGCTGCATCTCCGCGTCTTGGCGGTAAGTGGTAAATTCTTGTATATCCGCCATTTCTGTCAGAATACTGTTTACCTATAACTACAAACAATTTTCTCAAAACTGTTTGTGCGGTTAATTTTTTATCTTTTTGCGGTGCTTCAAAAACTTCTCCGCTTGCCATATCCATATATTTACCGGTTTCTTTGTTGTAAATATATTTAGCAGCGTTACGGATAGAATTCAAATCACCTTTTTTAGCTAGAGAAATCACTTTTTCAGCATAAGGCTTCAAAGCTTTTGCGCGAGTTAATGTTGTTGTGATTTCACCGTGAACAAAAAGTTCTGTCGCTAAAGAACGCAGCAAAGCTTTTCTTTGGTCTTGCGCTTTCGATAGCGTATGTTTTTTAGTTTGGTGTCTCATTGTTTTATCCTTTTCTTTAGTTTATATTTCTAATTTTATTGGTTTTATCCTATTAAATCTTCGTCCTCGATTGGGTTTGGAGCCAATTCTAAACCGAAGTGGTGAAGTCTTTCGATAACTTCATCTGATGATTTTTTACCGAAATTCTTGATATTTAATAAATCGTGTTCTGATTTTTTCAATAATTCGGACATTGAATTTATACTTGCTCTTTTCAAGCAATTATAAGCTCTTACGGACAATTCAAGTTCTTCAATTGTCATTTTTGGAGAGTCTTCGCTTTCTTCTTCTTGCAAATCTACAGAAGGCATTACAGAAATTGAAGGTTGACCTGTAATAGAAGCAATCTGCATAAAGTGTTCAATAAGAAGATTAGCAGCTTGACTCAATGCATTTTGAACATCAACTGATCCGTTAGACCATACTTCAAGTGTTAATTTGTCATAATCCAAAGCATCACCAACACGAGTATTTTCTACAGTGTAGCTAACACGTTTGATTGGCATAAAAGTCGCATCAATCGGCAATACGTCGATAGAAGCTTCTTTAGCATCACGAGGAACATCGTGCGGTACATAACCTTTGCCTGATTCAACAATAACATCTGCATGGAATGAACCACCGTCTGCTACTGTACAAATTAACCAATCAGGGTTTACAACTTTAACACCTGCAGGTAATTGAATATCACTTGCTAATACGGCACCCGGTCTGTCAACATCTATTCTTAAATGCTGTGCTTCTTTAGAATCTGTTTTTACAACCAAACCCTTAAGGTTCAATATTACATCGATAACATCTTCCAAAACACCCGGAATTGCGGTGTATTCGTGAGTAATACTTTCAATTCTGGCACTTGTAACAGCTGTTCCTTCAAGACTAGATAACAATACACGTCTCAAAGCATTACCAATTGTAGTACCAAATCCGCGTTCCAACGGTTCGATAATAAATTTACCATATTGTGAACCATCTGAACTTGTTGCTGTATCAACACATTTAATTTTTAAATCCATTATTTTTCTCCTAGTTAAATTCTACCAGATTTGCGTTTTGCTATTTATTATTTGGAATAGTATTCAATTACAAGCTGTTCTTTGATTTCCGGATCAAGTTCTTCTCTTTCCGGAACTCTGTCAAATGTAATTTTCAAAGCATCTTTATCGATTGTCATCCACGCCGGAGCGCAAGCCATATCAATCATACCAATTACATTTTGAACATATTTTTCGCTTTTTGCTTTAACTGTTATAACATCGCCTGCTTTAACTAAATAAGATGGGATGTCAACTTTTTTACCATTAACAAGAACGTGACCGTGATTAACAATTTGTCTTGTTTGTTTACGAGTAATACCGAAGCCTGCTCTGAACAAAATATTATCTAATCTTGATTCAAGTAATTGAAGAAGAATAGTACCTGTTACCCCTTTTCTTCTTTCAGCTTCTTCGTAATATCTAACGAATTGTTTTTCACTTACCAAATAAGTCAATCTTACTTTTTGTTTTTCGTTCAAGTGAAGTGCATATTCAGAAAGTTTTTTTCTTACAGCACCGTGTTGTCCGGAAGCTGTTTGTCTCATAGAAGATGTTAACTTTCTGTTTGACAAATCTTTAACTCCGTAATTACGGAATAATTTGTGATTAGGTCCTGTATATCTAGCCATTTTTATTTTCTCCTTTTCTTGTGCGGGGCATCTATGGTTTGAGGTTTTGGCGAACCGCAAGCCCCCGCTGTTAAAATCTACTTAATTCCGCCTGTGCAATCAAAGATTGCTTCGCTCATTACGCTTACGCTTCATTCGCAACGGCGGCCATATAATGTTTCGCGCCCTGTTCGTATTGCTAATCGCAATCCGACACCGGCGCTACACACCGGCTTACGCAGACTATACTCTACGTTTCTTAGGTGGCCTGCAACCGTTGTGAGGAATTGGAGTAACGTCTTTGATAAGAGTTATTTCCAAACCTGCAGCTTGAATAGCTCTGATTGCAGTTTCACGACCTGAACCTGGTCCTTTAATGTAAACTTCAACTTTTTTCATACCTTGATCTATAGATTTTTTAGCAACAAGTTCAGCTGCTGATTGAGCTGCAAAAGGAGTTCCTTTTCTTGCACCTTTAAAACCTGTAGCACCTGCTGTTGCCCAGGCAATAGCATTACCTTGAGTATCAGTAGAAGTTACGATTGTATTGTTGAATGTT
>CADBQQ010000005.1 GCA_902796825.1 uncultured bacterium | reverse complement strand
GATAACTTCTGGGGACCTCCGGGAGCTTCTGGTTCTTGCGGGCCTTGCTCAGAAATTCATTACGATTTAGGGGAACAATACAGCTGCGGTCATCCAAATTGCGGTATTGATACCTGTGAATGTGACCGCTGGGTAGAAATCTGGAATTTGGTGTTTACTGAATTATATCAAGATGAAGAAGGCAACCAATCGCCATTAGGTAAGAAAAACGTTGATACAGGCATGGGATTGGAACGTATAACAATGGTTTGTCAGGGTGTTGCTTCGACTTTTGAAACTGATTTGTTACGTCCTATTATGGATAAAGTTTCTGAAATGTGCGGTGTTCCTTATTCTAAAACCCCTCTTTCTAACCCTCTCCCTCAAGGGACGAGGGAACCAAACGAAAAAACCGATATTTCTTTGAGAATAATTACAGACCACGCAAGATGCGTAACTTTCTTGATTTCAGATGGTGTAATTCCGGGTAATGAAGGTAGAAGTTACGTTTTGAGAATGATTTTACGCCGCGCTCTACGTCACGGAAAAATCTTAGGAATGGAATTGCCTTTCTTATATAAACTTGTAGATGTAATTATTGAAAATTACGGAGAAGCTTATCCTGATTTGATTAAAAACAGGCAAAAAATAATTGATACGATTAAGGCTGAAGAAGAAAGATTTAACAAAACTCTTGATCGCGGATATAAATTGCTTGAAGAATTTATAGAAGCCAAAAAAGATATTGACGGAGAAAGTGCTTTCAAATTGTACGATACTTTCGGATTTCCGCTTGAACTTACAAAAGAAATTGCGCAAGAAAACGGCTTAAATGTTGATGAAGCAGGATATAAAACAGCTATGCAAGAGCAAAAAGACCGTGCAAAAGCTGCAACTGCAAAGATTTCTGTTACAGGTGATATGAAATATGCCGCAATTGAAAAAGAAGTTGGCTCTACTGATTTTATCGGTTATGAAAATAATGAATGCACTGATGCAAAGATTTTAGCCCAAATTGAGGGTGAGGGTTATGTTGATATCGTCTTAGACAAGACTCCTTTCTATGCTGAATGCGGAGGTCAGGTCGGAGACAGCGGTTATCTTGAAAATGACTATTTCAAAGCAGAAGTTCTTACGACATTTAAAGTTAATGATCTCTATGTCCACCGCTGTGATGTTTTGAATGGCGAAGTTGTTATCGGAGATATAGTTAACGCTAAAATAGATTTAGCTCGTCGTGAAGAAATCCGTGTTCATCACACATCTGCTCACCTTTTGCAGGCAGCACTTGTTAAAGTTCTCGGAGACGAAGTAAAACAAGCCGGTTCTTTAGTTGAAGAAAACCGTATGAGATTTGACTTTACGTTCTCACGCGCTATGACTAATGACGAAATTGTAAAAGTCGAAAATCTTATGAATAAATGGATTGGCGAAGGTTATGGTGTAAATACCAAAGTTATGGGTATTGAAGAAGCCAAATTGACAGGTGCAACAGCGCTTTTCGGAGAAAAATACGGTGATAATGTTCGTGTTGTTTCTATAGAAAAAGACGGAGACTGCATTTCTAAAGAATTTTGTGCCGGAACTCACGCAAGACAGTTGAAAGATTTGAGACTTATTAAAATAGTTTCAGAAAGCGCAATTGCAGCAGGCACAAGACGTATTGAAGCAGTTGTTTCAAATTCGGCAATCGATTATGTTAACTCAAAAGTCAAAGTTACGGATGATTTGGCTTCACGTTTTAAAGCTCATTATGACGAAGTTGAAAATAGGGTTGAAAAACTTTTTGAAGAAAATAAAGATTTGCAAAAACAAATCGAAAAACTTCAAGAGGAAAACGCCCGCGCCAAATTCTCCGCTTTTGTAGACAAGGCTCAAGAAATTGAGGGCGGCAAACTGTTTATTTCTAAAGTAGCTGCGCTTACTCCTGTTGGAATGAAAATCGGCTTAGAAATGCTTTCTCACAAATTAGGTAAAGAAAATATTGTAGTTTTGGCAGGCGAAAAGATGGTTGCCGCAAAAGTATCTGATTACTTTGTACAAAAAGGTGTTAATGCCGGAAAAATCGTCGGTGAAATCGCTCGTGCTACAGGCGCAAACGGCGGCGGCAAACCTAATTTTGCTCAAGGCGGTGTCAAAGACCCGTCAAAGCTTGATGAAATATTAGCTAAAATTGAAGAAGAATTAAAGGGATAAAAAAGGAGTATAAATATGACAGTATTGAAAATTGAAAGATTACCGCACAACGAGGTTTTACCTGAATACAAAACAGAAGGCGCAGCTGGCATGGATTTGTGTGCTGCAATTTCTGAACCGATTGAATTGAAGCCGCTTGAGAGAAAATTAATTCCAACAGGTTTGAAAATTGAGCTTGAACACGGCTATGAAGCCCAAATCAGGCCGCGTTCCGGCATGTCCATAAAACACGGTATTACTTTAATAAACTGTGTCGGCACCATTGATGAAGATTATCGCGGAGAAGTTTGCGTTGCTGTAGTTAATGTTTCAAATGAAGCATATACAATTCAGCCTCAAGAACGTATAGCTCAAATGGTTATTTCAAAATACGAACAAGCAAAAATTGAAGTGGTTACGGAGCTTTCTGATACCGTTCGCGGAGCAGGCGGATTCGGCTCTACAGGAAAATAAAGCTGCTCCGGCGCTTCACACCGGCTGACGCAATTTCCGCCTGTGCAATCAAAGATTGCTTCGCTCATTTCGCTAACGCTCCATTCGCAACGGCGGTATCGTAGTGTTTCGCAACCTGCTTGTCTTGCTCAACGCAAGCCAACCCTGTTGCTTCACACCGGCTGACGCATGCGCCTGTGGTGCTCGGGCTATGGCCCTGCGCTTCCTACGGCGCAGATATTATGTTTCGCGCCCTGCCGTCTTTGCTCTCGCAAAGCCGCTCCGGCGCTTCACACCGGCTGACGCATAAAAATCGGAACCCGAAGGTTCCGTTGGTTATAGTTAGTAGGAAAAGGAGGAAAATTATTTTTTAATGACATTATTAATGTCGGACTCCTTTTCCTAAAACTTTAATTTTTTATCTTCTTTGTTAAAAAATTGTTACATTTATCTGCGAAGCATTAAGCATATCAACTTTTTGAAAATTGTACTTCCGCTCTTTGGTTTAATACAGTTTAATGCCCAGTAAGCATTTCTTCTTATATTGTCAAAACGACTAAATCCATCACCAATTTCACTCATATTTTACCCTTTCATTAATTAGTATTGTTAATATGAAAGGCAAACATAAAAATTTTTAACGGTATATTAACAAATATTAAGCTTTAGCAAATGTAATTTTGTCATCCTTTAAATCAATCTTTATTTTATCACCTTTTTTGAATTCTTGTGCAAGGATTAATTTAGATAGCGGATTTTCGACAAGCTGTCGAATTACACGCTTCAACGGTCTTGCACCATAAACAGGGTTAAATCCTTGTGTCGCCAGAAATTCCTTAGCATCGTCAGTGATTTCAAACGTTAATTCTTGATCTTTTAGTAATTCTTTCAAATAGTTCATTTGAATATCCACAATCTTGCTTAATTGAGGTAGTGTCAATGCTTTAAAGAATATAGTTTCGTCAATTCTATTCAGAAATTCAGGCTTAAACCTTCCTCTTAATTCTGCCAAAACATTTTCTTTAGTATCATTGAACTGTTCCGGTGAAAGCATTGCATTAAGTGTATTTTCAAGAATAATGTCGCTTCCTATATTACTTGTCATAATAATTAGCGTATTTTTGAAATCGATAGTTCTGCCCTTAGAATCCGTTAATCTTCCGTCATCAAAGATTTGAAGCATTATATTGAATACATCCGGATGCGCTTTTTCAATTTCATCAAAAAGTACAACTGAGTATGGTTTTCTTCTTACGGCTTCTGTAAGTTGTCCGCCTTCTTCATATCCGACATATCCCGGAGGAGCTCCGACAAGACGTGCAACGTTATGTTTTTCCATATATTCAGACATATCAATTCTTATCAAAGCATCTTCATCATTAAACATAAACTCTGCAAGTGCTTTTGCAAGTTCTGTTTTACCGACACCTGTAGGGCCTAAAAATAAAAATGTACCAATCGGGCGTTTAGGGTCTTTCAAACCCGAACGCGCACGACGAATAGCGTCAGATACTGTATCAACAGCTTCTTCTTGACCTATTAAACGTTCGTGTAGAACATCTTCCATTTTTAAAAGTCTATCCATTTCTGATTCTACAAGTTTTGTAACCGGAACACCTGTCCATTTTGAAACAACTTCATCAATATCAGAGGCTTCAACTTCTTCTTTTAGAAGTTTGCTGTCTGAATGCTCTTTATTTTCACAAACTTTTAATTTTTTTTGAAGTTCAAGGAGTTTGCCGTATTTTAATTCTGCCGCTTTTTGAAGATCCATATTTCTTTCGGCTTCTTCGATTTGAGTGTTAACCTTGTTTATCTCATCTTTTATGGAAGCTTCTGAGGTAATTGAAGATTTTTCTTGTTCCCATTTATCTTTCAAAACTTTTATTTTTGCTTCAAGATCAGAAACTTTGCGGTTAATTTCTTCAATTTTTTCTCTGGCTTCTTCTGTATCCTCGTTTTTAATTGCTTCGCGTTCGATTTCTAACTGCATTTTTTGTCTTGTCATAGCATCAAGTTCTTCCGGCATTGAATCGATTTGAATACGCAAGGAACTTGCGGCTTCATCAATCAAATCAATTGCTTTGTCTGGTAAGAACCTATCTGTAATATACCTGTCAGAAAGTTTCGCGGCTTCCACAATAGCGGAATCCAAAATTCTAACACCGTGATGAACTTCGTATTTTTCTTTCAAACCCCGCAAAATACTTATTGTATCTTCAACAGACGGTTCATCAACCATAACAGGTTGAAAACGTCTTTCAAGTGCGGGATCTTTTTCTATATATTTTCTGTATTCATTTATTGTGGTTGCACCGATTGTTCTCAAAACACCTCTTGCAAGCATCGGTTTTAAAAGATTTCCGGCATCCATTGAACCCTCTGTTGCACCGGCACCGACAACGGTATGTAATTCATCAATAAACATAACGATTTCACCGTTAGAATCCTCAACATCTTTCAAAACAGCTTTTAAACGTTCTTCAAATTCTCCGCGGAATTTTGCACCTGCAACTAATGCGCCTAAATCAAGCGAAATAAGCTTTACATCTTTCAAACTTTCAGGAACATCTCCACGAACGATTCTTTGCGCTAAACCTTCAATAATCGCGGTTTTTCCGACTCCTGGTTCACCGATTAAAACAGGGTTGTTTTTTGTTCTTCTGTTTAAAACTTGAATAATTCTTCTAACTTCTTCGTCTCTGCCTATTACAGGGTCAAGTTTGCCTTTGCGGGCAAGTGCGGTTAAATCGGTAGAATATTTTTCAAGTGCTTTCATATTTTCTTCTGCATTTTTATTGTCCACTTTTTTATTACCTCTTATTTTCTTCATAACATTCAAGATTTTTCCCGAATTAACGTTAAAACCATCCAGTATTCTTTTAATCTCTGAATTTTCAAGTTTTGTCATTCCTAAAAGAATTGCTTCTATTCCTACAAATTCATCTTTAAGATTTGAACTTTCTTCCATTGCAAGTTCCAAAAGACGCCTTGTGTCATTAGAAAGATAAAGTCCTTGATTTGGTATAGAACCGCTAATTTTAGGGAAATTTTCAACTCTGGATACGATTTTATTGATAAAATTCTGGTTTAATAGCCCTAATTCAGTCAAATAATCTTTAATAAGTCCGTCGTCTTTAATCATTGCAAGCATAATATGTTCAGGTTCAAGTTGGGAATTCTGATGAGAATTCATGAAATTGCTTGCGCTTGATAAAACTTCCTGTGAGTAATTTGTAAACTTGTCAAAATCTAACATAATATCAACTCCCTTGGATATTATTATTTTAACGTTATTTTTGACAAAGTCAGACGAAATTAATGTTTATTTAACTTTTTATAAAATTTGAAACCTAAAATACTTATTATTTTTGTCGTTTTATCATCAGAATTTCTTATGGAGAAAATATCTCTAATCAGATTTTCTAAAGCGAAACAAATAATTTTTTTATAATTTTTTAGTTTTTTCAAATCATTTTTTGAATATATAGTGTTCAAGTATTTTATAAATTCAAGCGAATCTTTTCTAACGATTTTATATTTATCTGCTCTATAAAATTTGTTAAGGTAATAGACACTTCCTCCGCAAAATCTGTTTACTATATCCAACTGGACATCAAGGCTTTGTTTTTTAAAATCAGGTGTATTGTATAAAATTTTGAATGCCTCTATGTCACTTTGAATACAATGCGGCTTATTAGTAGCAGAATGTTCTCGACCTGCCCTATATACATATAAAGGAGAAGATATTATACAATATTTTGGTTTTTTGAAGTTACATAACCATGAAAATATAACATCTTCAGATGTTTTCAAATTTTTTATAATTCTCAGATTATATTTATTTAAAAATTCTTTTTTGTAAATTTTATCCCATAAATATACTTGAAAATCTGCATAGTTATTTTCTTGCGCAATTTCTAATGTCGCTTTTTGCCAATTTTCATATTCATTAATTATATTTTGCTCAAGTAATTTATAATTTCCGAAAATTCCTATGTCGGAATTATTTTCGATAATTGTTTCATACGCTTTTTGACATGTTTGGGGCATGAAATAATCATCGCTGTCTAAAAACATAATATATGGTGCGCTTGATTTTTCTATACCATTGTTTCTTGCTGTTCCAACACCTTGATTTTCTTGATTGATTAATTTAATACGGCTGTCTTTAGCTGCATATTCTTCTAATATTGTCAAGGAATTATCTGTTGAACCGTCGTTAATGCAGATAATTTCAATATCTTTCAGTGTTTGGTTTATAACACTATCAAGGCACTCTTTCAAATATTTTTCAACGTTATATACAGGAATAATTACACTTACTTTTGCCATTCCTTAATAATACGTACTAAATAAATACAGTCAATTATACTTTATTTTTCAAACAGCATTTGTCGATTTCTTTTGTTAATTGTTCGCGAATATTTGTTTTTGTGTAGAAAAATTGTTTATATTTTTCTTTAACATCAGCTTCAAGCTCAAAATTATTTTCTATATAGTTTATAATTTTTTGAACGACCTGTGATTCGTCATAACAAACATTTGGAATAATATATTTTTTATAATCAAAATTACGAATATCTTCTTTATCCCGATTTTTTAATACGGGGTCATCTTTATCAAGAATATAGTGTATAACGGGTTTATTTTGGAACATAAAATCAAAAGCGACAGATGACCAATCTGTTACAAGCATAGAGCATTTGCGAATATATTCGGAAATGTTTTGAGTACTTATTGTTTTAATTTGTTTATTATTTATACTGAAATCTATTCCGTGATTACATAAAAATGCGTGGTGAGGTGCAAAATAAATTTTAATATTATTATTCTCAAGATATATTTGTAACATAGAATTGTTAATTAAAGACAGAATATTCTTCTTGTAAAAAGAATTTTCAAAATCTAAAATAGTCATATCCCTAAAAGTTGGCATTAAAAGAATGCTTTTTTCACTTTCAGTGTTTTTTAATAAATCCCAGCGAGGAAGTCCGCATTTAATTAATTTTTCATCCTCCCATCCGTATTTTTTAAATACTTTGTATTCATAATCTGAAGATATAAGTATTTTATCAAATTTGTCCGGGTATAAATAATCTATTGTCATAGTTGTTTCTTTTAAAAATATTTGTCCGTGTTGAATAAATATATATTGCCAGTAAGGATTTTCTTTAAAAAATTCCCCAATTGTTTGAGTGTTTTCGCCAAACGATGTAATTACAGCTTTTGTTCTAAGTAAAATATCGTATATTTTTTCTACAAAATCCCCGCAGAATTCTCTTGAATTATTTTCAAGTATAATGATATTTCCCAAATTATTTTCAGTTTCAAGCTTTTGATATAATTTTGAGTCTTTTAATAATACGTAGTATGCTTTTTTACCGATACTTTTCATATATTGGAAAAGTGAATAAGCATCTATATTTTCAGTATTAGGGTCGTGTAAACAATCAAAAAGTAAATAACAATCTTTTGGATATTTATTTTGATTGCGTTTTATTTTGTTAATTATTTTTCTTTCTTTATATTGTTGTCCTTTAGTTCTCAGAAGTTTTAACTTTATTCCGCAAATTGTAAATACTTTATGGTTATTATCTTCATTTTCTACAGAAAAAATTTTTTTATATATTTTAATTATCTTATGGTATTTATTTTTGAATATTTCTTTTTTTAATTTCGGTATAAATTCCAATTGATATTCATTTTTATTAGTATAAATTTCGCTTTTATTAAGAAATTTTATTACTTCTTTATAATAATTTTTTGGTAGTTTTGCATTATAAACTTTTATTTCATATAAAATTGATTGTGCTAATCTGTCTAATATGTGAATTTTGATATAGTTTGAAGCATTTTTAAAATTATCTGGTGATAACAAAAATTCAATACTCTTAAATAACTCACAGTTTTCTATAATAGATAAATTATGCATGCAACTATTTTTGTGCTGTTCATAATTGTATAAAGGTACATTCAATATTGATATCTTAGGGCTATATAAACAGTGTTGCCAGAAAAAAACAGTATCTTCTCCTTTAGATAACTTTGGATTGAAATCATGTTTTAAAAAAGATTTTTTATATAATTTTCCCCAGCAGGATGTTAATATATAAAAAAAATCTTTACTGCATTGGTTAAAATAAAAAGGCTCTTTGTCTTTTACGTTTAATAAAAAATTAGCGGGTATTTTATTTTTATCAGGAATAACGTAAAACAAATTGAATATCAATATATCAGAGTTATCATTCTGTATTTTATCGTATACTTGTTCGCATGCATTTTGTTCTAACCAGTCGTCAGAATCAACAAACATAATATACTCCCCTGTTGCTGCGTTCAAAGCGCAGTTTCGGGCTGATGAAACCCCTCCGTTTGGTTTGTCTATAACATTAATTCTGGCATCTTTCTTTGCATAAGCCATCAAAATCT
>CADBQQ010000004.1 GCA_902796825.1 uncultured bacterium | reverse complement strand
TTCTTAAAACGAGGGAAGCGGCTCAAACTCAAACGAAAACTTGATTATACCAAGCTTCCCTCTTTCAAATTTATCCGTCAGGTTATACTCATGCAACTCGAAATTACATTCCGAGCCTCTCGCGAAACAATTCACCGGATTGTTTCGCTCGGCAGAGTGGCACCACTTTTTTGCAGATTTATACTTCTTGGGGCAAAAGTATCTTTAAATACAACCTGCATTCTCTTGACAAATTGTGGTCTTTAGACTGCAATATTAGTATGAAAGAAATATTAACCTACAAAACTTATGACGGGAAATGTCCATTTGATATGTGGCTAAATAACCTCGATAATTCTATGAAAGTTCGTATATCAAAGAGAATGGAAAGATTTGCCGAAGGTAATTATGGTGATTGTAAGAAAATTGATAGTGATATATCCGAATTGCGTTTTAAATTTGGGGCAGGGTATAGAATTTACTTTACGGAAGTAGAAAATATAATAATTATTCTTTTGTTTGGTGGGGATAAATCAACTCAAAACAATGATATAGAAAAAGCAAAAGAATATTTACAAGATTTAAAAGAAAGGAATAAATAATATGGATATAGATAAATTAAGAAAAAATACCGTTCCATATAATGAATTAGAAGAAAAATATATGGAAAACTCTGAATTTCAAAGAGAATATTTAAACCTATCTTTGGAAGAATATTTAACTGACGGCGATTTTAACACCTTTTACAAATCATTAGAAAAAGTCATTAAATCCAGAGAAAGCATCACGTCTTTTTCTAAAAAAGTTAATATTGACCGTTCAAACTTATACACATTGTTTAATGGTGAAAAAGTACCCAGATTAGATACAATAGCAAAAATTTTAAAAGAGTTAGGCTATACCATAAAAGTAGCTTAAGATATTGCAGTGAATACCTTAAATTTTAAAGTGTATATATTACCCCAAATCCATATATAGTGTACAATTGCCACTATTTAGTTTTGTAAAATTATTTGCTCATAAGGGTTGTGGTCACTTGAAAGACATGTTAAAATATGTTACAATAGTAGTAGGAAGTCCCTATTTGCCCACATAGGTTTCTGATGAGTGTTATACCCCACACCACTCTAAAAACAAAAAGGTATCCGATGACGCTTAACCAAATGGTGACGATATGGATACACTTTCTACCTGCAAAAAAGAATTTACGCTGAGTGTTAGGACATTTGAATATGTCGTTATAGTATCTCTATTTTTGTTTTTGGTCTTGACAAATTCCGTATCTCAGCCCCCTATTTTTGCAAATGATTTAATCGCAAATAATTCTATTTCAACTCCGACTCTTATCCAAACTGCAAAATATATAAAAGAAGAAGTTAATCCCCAAATAAGAAAAGAAAAATTTGATAATAAAATAAGCCGTAAGTACAGCGGTTTGAGGATAAATAATGTTGCAGACGGCATTAAACATATTCAAATGACAAAGTATTATAATGGCAGGCCGGTAAGGATTAATATTGTTGAGGTAAATCAAAAAATTGCATCGGATTACGAAATCATGCCGGCTACTGCCTCGAATTATTCTTTAAATCGCAAGGCTACGGTTAGAAGTATTGCAAATAGAACAAATTCTGTAGTAGCTATAAATGGTGGTTTTTTCAAACCTCAAACAGGTGTTCCTCTCGGAACTCTTATGATTGACGGTAAAATATATACGGGCCCTATTTATGACAGGGTTGCGATGGGTATTTTTGATAATGGTTTTGATGTAGGCAGGGTGCAGTTGGATGCGAAAATTACGGGTAATGGTCAAGAAATAAAGATTGATAACATAAATCAGCCAAGAATGTTATCCTCATACGTATTAGCTTATACAAGGGATTGGGGAAGCTATGCTCCCGCGTCGCCGCGTTACGGTGTTCAACTTCAGGTTGAAGGAAACAGGATAATTAAAGCTTCCGCCAATCCTCTTGCTATTCCTGAAAACGGTTATGTGATTGTAGGTCCAAAATCTCAGTTAGAAAAACTTTTTGGAGCAAAAAGTGTTGATGTTCAAATCGGAACAAATCCGAAGTGGAAGGATGTAAAACATATTATTAGCGGAGGTCCTTATCTTGTAAAGGACAGCGAAATTTTTATTGATATGACGGCCGAAAAACTTCAAGCTATTGGAGGCAGAAATCCGAGGACTGCAATAGGTTATACACAGGATAATGACCTTATATTGATTGCGGCAGACGGCAGAGAGGGAAGTTCTATCGGTCTTACGTTATATGAACTTGCGAGCCTTATGAAATCATTAGGCTGCATAAATGCCATCAATTTAGATGGCGGCGGGTCGACTGTGATGTACGTTAACGGGCAGATTGTAAACAAACCTGCTCAAACAGGAGGGATTGCACTATCTAATGCTCTTGTCATTTCTAAAAAATAGATTCAAGCTTTTGCTCTTTGTTCTGTCAAAAATAGGACAAACTCAAGCAATTATATTTTAGATTATATTGCTTTAAGCATTTTTCTTTTCTTCGATTTCTTGTTCAAGCTGTTTTGCCAGTGCTCTGGTATCGCCTTTGAGTTTGAAATATTCGGCAAATTTTGGAGTAGTTTTTATATTTATACTGCGTCCGTTTTTATCTTTATGCTTGGATATTAATCCTCTGTCTACAAGTTCAGCGACATGTTCATAGGCTGCTGATCTGAGTTTTACAAGTTCTGTTTGGCGGATAGGCTCTTTTAAAGCAATAACAAGCAATGTTCTTAAAACTGCCGGTGAAAGGTCTATAGGGCAAATTTTTTCAACAATATCGCTATAATCTTCTTTTACCTGTAATATGTAGCCGTTTTCATCATCAATTTCTAAAGCTCCGTCACGTGAAGCGTAATCCATAATTAATTCCAGCAAAGCTTCTTCTACAATTTCAGGCTCTTTATCCAGATATAGCGCAATTTCTTCTACTGACAACGCTTTTGCGGTAACAAATAAAACTGCTTCAATTCTTGCTTTAAGCTGTTGCATAGTTACCGCCTTTTACTACATATAAATCGGAATAAAACTTTTCTTGCTTAAGTTCATAATCGGTATCACGGCTTAAGAAAAGCAAAGCCAAATACGCGCTGATTTTATCCATACCAAGCATTGTAAGTTCGTTTAATTCAATTTTATCTTCGTGTTTAAAGATTTCTTCAAGATTATCTTTAAGTTTTAATACTGCTTCTTCAATATATTCCTCATGAGCCATAGATACGATTTCTTCAGGAGTAAGCTTAGAGTAATTTCTAACATGGCGCTTTGCTCTTTCGTGCGCGCTTTGCATAGAAGCTCGTTTCTCTAACTTTTCATAAAATTCCAATTGTTTGATGAGGTCTTTCAATGTAACGATACGATTACGATTAAGTCGAATACTTCTTCTTCTCTCGAGAGCTTCATCAAAGCTTACAACATTGCTTGTAGGTATAAATTCTTCATCTTCAGGATAATCTACAATAAATCCGTCATCATCATAAATCGGTTCAGGTTCTTCATCCTTAAAATCTTCAATAGATAGACCCGCCAGAACATTTGACTGCATTCTGCATAAAATGGCGGCAAATAAAAGAGTTCTGCTTGCTACTCTCAAATTTAGCGATTTTAATTCAATCATTTTTTGCAGATATTTTTCGGTAACGTCTATAATATCAATATTCCATGGGTCAATCTTTCCGGTTTTTGCCATTTCAACCAGAATTCCGATACCGTCATCGTTAGAAAACTTGCCCGTTTCTGCTAAAAAGGAAAGTTCCCAATCTTCATTTTTATTTAAAGTATTATTGTTCAATGTTGTCATCGTCTTCTCTTAATTTTACACCTGTTACTTTGGTTTTTCCTCTTTCTTTTTGAGTTACGCCAATTGTACGGCTTGCTGCTTCAATCATTGGGCGTCGGTGGCTAACTACGAGGAATTGGGTATTTATAGATTGTTTTTTAATCATATCAGCAATGCGTTCAACGTTCATAGTGTCTAAGCTTGCATCTACCTCGTCAAGCGCATAGAACGGGGCAGGAAGATATTTTTGTATAGCAAAGACTAAGGCTAAAGCCGTCAAAGCCTTTTCTCCGCCGGATAATGCTCCGAGCTTGTTATTGCTGGTTTTATCTCTCGGTTTTGCTTCAATTGTCATTCCGGCGGACAGCGGATCTTTTTCGTTTTCCAAAATTAAGCGTCCTTCGCCTTCTGATAATTGATGATAAATATCTTTAAAGTTTTCATTTATGGCGGTGTAAGTTGTCATAAATACTTCTTTTTTCTGTTGTTCAAAACCGTTCATTTTTCCTAAGATGGATTCACGCTCAGCTGAAAGGGTTTTTATTTGGTTGTCTAATTCTTCCTTGCGTGCCGATTTTTCTTCATAAGAAGTAATTGCACGCATATTAACGTCGCCTAAATCTTGCATACGTTTTTCAAGTCTTTGAATTTTTGCGTTTAATTCATCTATAGAAATTTGAACAGGTTCGAGTTTCTCGGTATCAATTCCTGCTTGAGATAAAACATCGGAAGCTTCTTTTAATTGAGGCTCTAATTCTCTGCGGCGCGCATTGAATGATTCAATTTGCTCATTTACGCGTTCAATTTCAGACGCTTTTACGGCGCTGTTAGTTTGCAAATCAATTAAACTTTTGTGAATATCTTCTTTTTGTTTCACAAGTTCCCCGATTTTTTCGTCTATTACGGCTATTTTATCAGACAGGGTATTTAATTGTTCCTCTAATTGAACGATTTCTTTTTTATAGGTTTCTTTATCTTGCTCTAAGGCTTCGTTATTTTTTAGTGTATTTTGAATATCGGATTCTTTAGATGTTATCAATTGTTCATTGAATTTGATAGTATTTTCAAAACCTTGAATTTCGTTATTTACGCTCATTATGCTTGTATTGAGATTTCTTATATCATCTTCAATACCTTGAGTCTTTTCTTTTAAGTCTTTTAAATCTTTGTCATTTAAAAGAGCATTAAGTTCATTTAACTTGTCTTGAGTTTGTTGAATTTCATCAGATAATTTAACACGTTTTTCTTCTATTTTATCAAGTTCAGAGTTAAGCTGCTCGATTTTCGGTTCATTTTCATTTATAAACGTTTCTTTTGAGTCTAGAAGTCCTTGACTGTTATTGAATTGAGTAATCATATTATTCAATTCAATTTTAGCTTTAGAATATTCAGTTGACGAATTAGAATAAGTAACTCTTATTTTATCTAATTTTTCTTCTAAATTTTTGCGTTTTTGGCGGGCTTCTTCAAATTTTTTCTGTAATTCATCAAGTTTTTGTTTTGCGCGTTCAAGTTCCTTGTCATCATTTTGACCGAAGCCGAACATAGATTTTTTTACATAACCGCCTGTGATGGCTGCAGATTTTTCGTATAATTTACCATCAAGGGTCACCATACGATATTTGCCCATCAATTCTTCTGCACTTTGCGCATCTTCTACAATCAAAGTATCTCCTACAGCGTAGAAAAATGCATCTATATAGATATCATCAAAATCTACAAGATTAATCGCAAAATCAATTACTCCTTTGTTTTTAGGAAGTTGTAATTTCGTAGGTGCTCTTTTGATTTTATTTAAAGGAATAAATGTTGCGCGGCCTGATTTTGAGGAATTTAATAATTCCATTGCAACGTAAGCTGCGTGTGTGTCATCTACAACAATATGCGACAAGCGTCCGCCGAATGCAATATTTAAAGCAAGAGAATATTCTTCGTCAACTGTTCCCAAATTCATTAATGGTGCATGAACCCCATCAAGATTTGCTTCCATTACGGTATTAATCGGAATACTTGAACCTGATGCGGACATCGCGCTTTTTTGAGCTTCTATTTCGGAAAATTTTCTATATGCTGCGCGAATATCATATTCATAATCTTCAACGGTTGTTTTTGCATCATCAAGAGCTTTCATTGTAGAGGTTTGAACTTCTTTAAGTTCTTCCATTTCTTTTCTTAAATCATTCACTTGAAGCTCTTTTAAAGATTTTTTGTCCCCGAATTCGGCTTTATTTTTGGCAAGATTTTCTATAAAATCTTTTGCTTCTTGAACTTCTTTTTTTAGATTTTTTAACTCGTTTTCTTTAGGTAACGATTCTTTTAACAGTTCGTTATCTTTATCTTTTAACTTATCAAGATTTATTGAAACTTCGTTGCGTTCTTTAATATATTTGTCAGCAGTTGAACTCAGTCCGGAGATATCTTTTAACTTTTGAGCAAGTTCATCTTTCTTTTCAGATAATTGTTTTTCAATAATGTTAATTTTATCTTTTGAAAGCTTGATACTCAGTTTTGTATCTTCAATTTTTTTCTTGTGAGACTCAATACCGTTTTTGGCGTTTTCAATAGACTGCAATCCTTTTGCAATTTGGGTATCTGAATAATCTATGGCATTCTTTTTTGTTTGAATACGCGCCGATAAGTCGCTTTGGGAATCTTTTAACTTGTTGCGTTCTTCTTCCCCTTCAGCTTTAAGTTTTTTATCTAATTCTTCGTATTGTTCTGTAATAAGTTTTATACGCTCATCTAAATCCTTTTTGCCAAGTTCTTTTTCTTTTAAATCTTTGTTTGCTTTTAATATATTTTCGTGTGCAAGTTCTAAGTTGCGTTTCAGGTCGAAAAACTTTACAGTACTAATTTGAGATTCAAGTTCAGTTTTTTCGTCTTTTAATTTTTTATATTTTAGGGCGACTTCTCTTTCTTCTTTTAATTGTTCAAGTGTTGCTGCGACTTCTGATAAAATTAATGTAGCAGCATCCACTCTTTGCTCTACTTTTTCAAGTTCATTTTTTGCTTGATCTATTCTGCGGTCAAAATCCGCTACCCCTGCAATTTCATCAATAATTCCGCGTCGAACTTTTGAAGAACAGCCGATAATACTGTTAACGTCGCCCTGCATAATTACGTTGTAGCTGTCAGGAGTAATATTGTATTCTTCAAGAACAGATTTTATGTTGGTAAGAGTGTCGGTTTTGTCATTCAGATAATATGTGCTTGCATATCCTTGATTAGTTTTGCGAATTCTGCGCGCAACAGAAATCTCATCAACATCTTTAACATCTCCGAAAGTTACTTTTACAAAAGCTTCATTCTTGTTATTAAAAGTTGTAATAAAATCTGAAAGATTTTCTATACGTAAAGCAGAACCTGTTCTCAAACCAAGTGCGAACATTATACTGTCTATAATATTACTTTTGCCGGAACCGTTAGGTCCGGATACAGTCGTAAAGCCTTTTAACAGAGGAATATCTGTCTTGTTGGCAAATGATTTAAAATTATCTACTTCCAGCTTTTTTATGTACATAAATCTACCCAAGTATAATGTATACTTATTATTGCAGCTTATTTATGTCATGTCAAACTGTTTACAAATTATTTTTAATTAGCATTTTCGTATTTTTTAGCATATTCAGGGTTTACGGCAAGCCATTTGAAAGCGGTTTCTGTTTCAATCTCAGGCATATCTATTACAAATGTTCCCCCGTATCTGCCGCGTGAAAAAACAAGATAGCCTTCTTTTGCAAGATTATGGAATGCTTTTCTGATTGTATTCGGGCTAATATCCATTTGAGCAGAAAGCTCCATAATTGACGGAAGTTTTTCGCCGATATCATAATCATTTGCAATCATCTGTTTTATTCTGTTTTGAGTTTTTTCATAATGATAAAACGCTGTTTCTTTAGCAGGAGCAAAAATTGACATTTCAAGTCGTTCTGATTTGGAATTGTTGTTTGGTATTTTCGTTACCACAGTACCGTATCTGCCGCGTCTTGGTAAAAGTATTCCTTTGTCTGATAAAATTTTTAATGCATCATGTATGGTTTTCACTCCGGCATTGAACATTTGAGAAAGCTGAGAGTGTGCCGGCATTCTGTCTCCGATTTTTAAGTTAGAATTTATGTATTTTTCTAAATCATTTACTACCATATCGACTAAAGTTTCAGATTTTTTATTTGTATTAATCTCAAATTCATGATTTTTGACAACCCAGCCGTATTCGTTCGAATTTTTGTATCTGTGAGAAATTATTCCTTCGTTTGATAAGCTTTCAAGTGCGTTTCTTGTTGTATTATCAGAAAAACCTATAATGGCGGCTATTGTTCTCGAAGATGGAAGTTTTGCTCCGTTTTTAAATCCGTTTGTGTAAATATATTTTTTTATGGCTTCAATTGCAAGCTCTCTTTTTGAAGTAAGTTTGCGAATTGATGTCCTTTCATGTGTATTTTTAATAATAGTGCCAATGCATTGTTTAGATTCAACATAACCGTGATCTTCAATGTATCGGAATGCATTTTGCATTGTGCCTATGCTGACACCTAAATGATATGCAAATTCTGCTTTTGATGGTAAGAGATTATTTATTTGTATTTTTCCGCAGGCTAAATCATGCTCAATCCATTTTATTAACCAATTGCCTATGGCAGTTGATTTAGATTCTGAAATGTTTTTCAATTCGGGTTTTTCAATGAGTATTTCACTTATTTCTATTTGTTTTAATTCATTTTTTTTCATACACACTTAACCTTTTGAATTTAATGATACCTTATTTATAAAAAAACATCAAGTTTTTTTTTGCTATTTAAATAAAAAATTAATGTCGGGGTAGGTTGACCTTGACCTACAATGATATCAAAGTATAAATAATATTACATATAAAATAAAATGTAAT
>CADBQQ010000003.1 GCA_902796825.1 uncultured bacterium | reverse complement strand
CACAGGCAAACAGAATTTGCACAACTCGCAAGCTCGTTGGCAATTCTTGTCCCTGTCTAGGGAGGAGTACATCGCCTGTCATTTTGAACTTGTTTCTCATAATAACCTCTTTCTAATACTTCCTTTTTAATAAATATACTACACGTCTATAAAAAGAAGTTTAGTATATCGTTTAATTTTTGTCAATAATATATGATTTAATAATGGATAAAGATATTTTTTTAAAATTGGGGCATAAAATAAAATATGAAAGAAGTAAAAAGGATGTTTCTCAATTGGATTTATCTTTAAAAACAGGGCTTACAACAAGAACTATAAGCCGTATTGAATGCGGAAATATTGATCCTAAATATTCTACTCTTGTAAAAATTTCGGGTGCCTTAGATATTGATATCACTGAATTATTGACGTTTACATTATGATGTTGAAATTTTATGAATAATGTAATAAAATTTTATCGGAAATGGATAATTCGCTGTTAAGAAAAAGAACAATACTTGTGATAATTGTTACTTTGGCAATGATGTTTGCCGAGATATATTATGGTTTTATTACGCATTCAATGGCTTTATTGGCGGATGGTTTTCACATGGGAACACATGTTGTTGCTTTTACCATAACGCTTTTTGTTTGTTTTATAGCAATAAAATACGAGGATAAAGCTGAAAAATTAAATGCTTTAGGCGGTTATACAAGTGCAATTTTACTCGGTTTTACCGGGATTGGAATTATGTGGGAGTCTTTGGACAGATTTTTCAATCCGTTAAATATAACTTTTTCAGATGCTATTTTAGTAGCTGTTATTGGATTGGTTGTTAATCTTGTATGTATGTTTATTATGGGGGGCGAAAATTCTTTCCATAATCATACGTGTCATCATACGCATGAAAATTTGAATTATAAAGCGGCTTATTTGCACATTATGGCAGATGCTATGACATCAGTTTTAGCAATAGGGGCGCTTATTTTGGGAAAATACTGCGGTTTAACTTTTCTTGATCCTGTTATTGGTTTAATCGGCGGTATGGTGATTTTCAAATGGACTGTAAATTTGTTAACTTCATCTTCTAAAATTTTGCTTGATTTTGATAAATAACGCTTTGTAAATATTTATGCCTATAGAAATATTTTTCAAGTATAATATTTCTATAGATTAATAATTGAGGGAAGTATGGATATATTTTCAATATTTACGTTGTGCGGCGGTCTTGCGTTTTTCTTATACGGAATGCTTGTTATGTCTTCAGGGCTTGAACAAATTGCCGGCGGTAAAATGGAAAAACTTCTTGAACAGTTGACTTCAAACCCTGTTAAAGGTTTTTTGGTAGGAGCCGGCATGACTATTGCTATTCAGAGTTCTTCTGCTGTTACTGTTATGCTTGTGGGATTTGTTAATTCGGGGATTATGAAGCTTGCTCAGACAGTAAGTATTATTATCGGGTCTAATGTTGGGACAACGGTTACTTCGTGGATATTGAGTTTGTCGGGAATTCAGAGTACGAATTTCTTTTTAAGGCTTTTAAAGCCGGAATCTTTCTCTCCGATTTTAGCCTTAATCGGTGTGATTATGCTTATGACAACATCAAGCCGGCTGTCAAGGAGAAAGTCTTTCGGAACATTTTTAATAGGATTTGCTATTTTGATGTTTGGTATGGGGTTGATGTCCTCATCAATGGCGCCATTAGCGCATGATCCCAGATTTTTAAAGGCATTAACATTATTCACAAATCCGTTTATCGGTTTGTTGGTTGGTCTTGTTATTACCGCGATAATTCAAAGTTCTGCGGCTTCTGTGGGTATGCTTCAGGCTTTATCCATGACGGGAAGTATATCTTACGTTGTTGCTGCGCCAATTATCGCAGGACAGCACATAGGAACATGCATTACTGCGGTATTATCAAGTATCGGTGTTAATACAAACGCTAAAAGAGTTGCGGCCGTGCATGTAACATTTAACGTTATTGGTGCGGTTATATTTTTGACTGTATTTGAATTATGGCTTCACTTTTTCGGTTATCCGTTAAAGGAAATAGCAAATCCTTTAGGAATAGCTGTTGTTCATACTATATTTAGTTTGCTTGCCGCTTTTTGCCAGTTCCCGTTTAGAAAAACTCTTGAAAAAATTTCGTATATATTAATAAAAGATTCTGAGGAAGAAAAAGAAGTAATTTTAGACGAACGTTTGTTAAATACACCTTCAATTGCAATTGCGCAATGCTATAGAGCAACAGCAGATATGGCAAAATTGACCCGCGAAATTCTTGTTATGTCTGTTCGTATGCTAAAGCAGTACAACCCTAAAGTCTCTGAAATAATTAATAAACACGAAGTTAAAATCGACAAATATCAGGATGTATTGGAAACATTCCTGCAAAAGCTGTCAGGGCGTGAACTTACGGATGAAGATAGTAACAAAATTTCTCAACTCATTCTATCAATTTCGGATTTTGAAAAAATTGCTGACCATTCAATTCATATTTTACAAATTGCAGATAGAATGCACCGCAAAGAATGGGATTTAGCACCTGAAACGGTCGAAGAACTTAAAAAAGTTGTTAATGCGGTAAAAGAAGTTTTCGATATTACAGTGAAAGCATTTGTTAATAATGATATCCACACTGCGCGTGAAATCGAACCGTTTGAACAGGTTGTTGACGATATTGCTTATGTTGCGAAGAAAAACCATATCAAACGTGTTAAGCAAGAAAAAGTACATATTAGAAGGAACTTTGCTTATGCAGAAGTTTTAAATGATTTGGAGAGAATTTCCGATCATTGTTCAAATATTTCTACAAATATGATTCAATCTACAACGCTTTCAATTCCTCGCCATGTATTGAAAAACAGGTTAAAAGGTGAGAGTGTAAGTGAATTTTCTACTCAGCTTGACAGCTTTAGAAATAAATATGTAATTGAACCTATTTCTAAATAAAGGATTATATATGCAAGAAATTAAAGGAAGTTTTTATACTCTGGAAAAAACGTATCCTGTATCTATGTCAGAGCAGGATATGACATACGCATTAAAACCGGCGGCTTTACTAAATCTTTTGCAAGATATGGGGGCTCGCAATATTGACGGTACACCGTTTGGGCGTCAAGAACTGCTTGAACAGGGGCTTGCATGGTTTCTTGTTCGTTACAGAATTGAATTTGATGATTATCCGTCAAATTTAAGCGAAATAAAATTGAGAACCGAAAATCGCGGCACTTTAAGGCAGACTGCATACAGAGAATTTCAAGCTTATACTATTGATGGTAAAAGGCTTCTTAATTCAATTACCTCTTGGCTAATGGTAGATTTAAACGACAAATCTCTTGTAAATATTGAACAAAAATTTCCGGAAATACGAAGATTTGAAAAACGCGAAAATGACGTTGTTCTGCGCAAACTCAAAGCTCCGGAAACTTTTGATATAGAAAAACTTTATCATGTTCGTTATGACGATTTGGATATGAACGGGCATGTTAATAATACTGTTTATATGACATGGGCTATGGAAGCGTTGCCTGTAGAATTTAAAACTTCCAATAAAATTGCCGCAATTGATATTTATTACAAACACGAAGTAAAATACGGCGAAGATATCTTATCCTGTGTAAAAATTAGCGATAAAATAACAGAACATGTTATTAAAAATTCCCAAAATAATGAAGAAGTTTGCCTTATTAAAATTGAATGGAATTAAGCTTTAACGTCAAGTTTTTCTTCTTTATTTTGCGGTTTTTCGTTATTAATACCCAAAGCTTTTAATACCGGCCTGATAAATGGTCTTGAAATCAACGGAGCTGCAATAGATAAACCTAGCATAGAACCGGCGATAGAAGATACTTCTTTCATTCCTTTTGCAAGATCTTCGTTTATATTTTCTATTTTAAATTCTTCATGAATTTTGCCTGCTTTTTCGGCGGCTGCTTTTGCCGTTTTATTTATCTGTGCAAGTTTTTCTGCTTTTTCTGTATCGCTTAATTTAATGTAATTTGCAAAATCTCCGTAATTTTTAAAAGCTTTAAAAACTTGTTCATTTTTAAATATATGTTTTCCAATAGAAATCGAATGCTTTTTGAAATTTGCAACGACAAATAGAGCCATTGCAAGGCATGTTGCTTGATATAAAAACTCTTTCATTGCAGAATATTTTTTAGTTTGCGGATCTATTTTGTTATCTAAAATAATAAATCCAGGTCTGCCAATTGCTTTTAAGCCTGTTGCAACACCAACTTGAGCTTGTGCTGTTTTTGAAAATTCGTATAAAGCTGGGCTTGTTAAAATATTTCCTATCATACTTTCAGCCCTCCGTTATTAACAAATGTATTCATTTGCGGTCTGTTAATATGATGTACTGCTCCAGTATTGTTTAACGGTACTGTTTGAACTGTTTCAACTTCAGGAGCTTTTGAAGTTACATCAAGAACCTGCTTATTTTCTTTTTTGTTTTTCTTAAATATCATGTCTGTAAAGGGTTTTACGACAACTGAACACAAAGCAGGAATAATAAATACAGCTGCCGCACATACTCCGATAAAGCCGATATTTGCTTTTGCTCTAACAAGTTTTTCCGGATTATTTTTATATAACATTTCCGCACCCTTTTCAGCCACAAGGTTACTTAAAAGATATGTCGGAACAGCAACAACTTCTGTTGAAAACTCTCTGAGAGCTGCGTATTTTTTTGTCTCAGGTTTTTCTTTTTTGTCGGTTAATGATGTTATAGGCTTAAAAATACCGTTAGTAAAAGCTACCGCCATCATTGGATATGCCGGTTTGGTGTTTTTCCCGAGACTAATTATTCCTTTTTTTAAAGTGTTTGCTAATGTCATTTTTCTTTTTCTACTACTACTATATGAAGCCAAGCCAAATCGACTAACCATTTTTATTAAATCTGAAAAAAAATATTTTTGCTATCAAAAACAAAAATTTTACATATTCTTATTAATTTGATAAATAAATTATTTTATCTTCCTATATTTATATGAATTGTTTGTAAAAATCCATTTCTATTGTATAATTTTACTATAATTTATGGGGTGAAAATGAAAAATAAAAAGATATGTGTATTATTAGCAGTTTTATTATTAACATCATTCAGTCCGTCCTTTTGCGCGGAAAAAACAGATGAAATAAATGTTGCAACAGAGCAAAATGAAAACATAAAAGCTAATAAGGCATCTTATGAAAAAGCATTAGAAGCTATTAATGATAAAGACTATAAATCGGCAATTAAATATTTGAATGCTTATATAAACGAGAAGCCTAAAAAATATGAAGCATATATGCTGCGTGGGGATGCGTTTTATGCTTTAAGGCAATACGAAAATGCTTCAAAAGATTATCAAACCGCAATAGATTTGAAAACCTCCGACGATAAGCTTATTACCGGTACAAAGTATGTCAGTGCGGTTATTTTAGGTGCGGATAAATTTGAACAGCTCCAAAATCCTGAATTAGGAAATTTATACGGTCGTTTAATGTATGCTCAAAAAGCATTAAATAATATTTTATACGAAACTTCATACGCAAAAGCACTAGAATATAATTCACATATCTATCTTCCGCAGCCTAAAAAAGAACAAATAGCTCAAATAAATTGTCCGCAAAAGTATGGAAAAATATTAAATCCAAAAGGTGCGGATGAGCTTATTTATGGCGCAATTGAAGATATTGAAAAAGAAGATTTTACGGATGCAATTTTTAAATCTCAAAAAATAATTTCAGCTTATCCTGAATATTATTTAGGATACTATTTAAATGGTGTAGCTTTATCGGAGTTGGAAAAAGATGAAGAAGCTGTTGTAGCTTTTAATAAAGCAATTCAATTAAATCCTGATGATTTCGAGTCTTTCGCAAGTCTTGGAAATATATATTTTGATAGGGCTCAAATGACTTTTATACAAGAGGATGCGAGAAAATCCGTTGAATATTTCAATAATGCATTAAAATTAAACCCAAATTGTTATTTATATTATTTTTATATTGGTATGAATGAGCTTCAAATCGGAAATGTTGATGTTGCAATTTCTAATTTTAACAAGGCTATAAAAATTAAACCAAATGACTATAACAGCTTGTATTACAAATTGATTGCGCAGTATATTAAACAGGATTATCCGCAGGTGATTGACGGGGCAGCAAAACTTATTTATAAACACGTTTCTAATTATAATTCCGTTTTGTATTTGAGGGCTCTTGCGCAATATAAAATGAAAGATTATGACAAATCCGGCGCGGATTTAGATTTAATTCTGGGAAATTTTGGAGATATTTATAATACAGACATTGTAGAAATTTCTCCAAAAGAACAAACGCTCGAAAGTTATGTTTATTATTTAAAGGCTCTTATTGCTCAGGCAAAAGATGAGGGCGCAAAATCAGATTTAGAAAAAGCTTACAAAAATCCTATAATATCAATGCTTGCAAAAGCTAGGGAGGCAATCAGACCTTATGAACAGGCTCTTAACGGTGAAACTCTGTCTATAGAAGATTATAAAAAATTCAGTGATTTTTACCTGACAAGTTTCCCTAAATTATTACAATCAGGAGTAGTTATTACCGAAACGGATGTTGATTATCAATATGATTATATAAGAACGACTTTTGATGATATGGGGTTGAGTTTTGTTTATAAAAAACCTGATTATGTTTTATCAACAACCAAAGATTTTCCATATAGAAAATACAGAGAAAAATTTGCGGACGTTGATTTAAAATCTCTAGCTTCTCAAATATCTGAAGAAGTTAAACAGGATGTTGCAGAAAAAGAAAAAATTACCCCTCAATTGAAAACTACATCCGCGCCGGAAGAAGTTCTTGTCCAACCACAAGAAAATTCTCTTGCAAAGGTTTTAGCATCAAGTTCATTCGGTTTGCTCGGACCTGTTGCGCAGAATGTTAGCGAAAATTCAATTAATGCTCCTGAAAATGTTAAACAAGAAGTTGTTCAGGGTATTGCAGAAGATAAGAAATCTGCCGTTAGTGAAGAAAACTCTGATAGTGTTAAAAAACTGGTAGAAGAAGAAAAAAAGATTGAAGAAGAATTGCCTTTGGCTGTTAAAGAACAGGAAAAAGAAGTAAAAGTTGTAAAAGTTCAGCCTGAACCTGTCAATATCAATGAAAAACATGCAAAAATTAATCCTGAAGATTTACCAAAAATAAATCAATCTGTTCCGGAAATCTCTGAGCATGATGAAGTAATTGTTCTGGAGAAAACAACACCGTCTTTATATTCAGACAAAGAAAAAGAAACAGCGGAAAAGTTAATTTCAAAAAATCCTTTGAATACAAAAACAATAGATTTTGAGGGCTTTGATGAAGAAACGCAAAAAGCAATTACAAAAACAGAAACATCTTTACAAAAAGCCCTTGCGGATGTAGCAGTAGAACAGGTTGCAGAAGAAAGTGAACCTGTTATTCATCTTCCTGAGCAAGAAGAAAATTCAATCGTTGAAGTGCCGGTTGTGAATGTCCCGGAAGTAAATCTTCCTGAAACTAAAGAAAAAATTGCTGCAGAAATCGAAATAAATAAAGAGCAAAAAGATTCTCAAATCATGCCTGATTTGGCGCTTCGCCCAAAAGCCTTAATAGAAGCGGAAGAACCTGATCATGAATCTGAAGTGAATGTAAAATTACAAAAGAAATTACAAAAGGCTAAAGAAAAACAAGAAGCAAAAGCTCTAAAAACAAAAGCAAAAGTTGAGGCAAAGGCAGAAAAACAACGTTTAAAACTTGAAAAAATTCATCAAAAAGAGCTGCAAAAAATTCAAAAAGCTCAAGAGATAGTTGAAAAAGCTGTCAGTGACGTAAAATCTTTGGAAGAAGCAGAATAATTGACAAATATTTTGAATTTCTTCTATAATTTAAATATAGACTATGGAGAGAAGTATGAAAATTAAAATGACAAGAAAAAAACTTGCCGTAATTTTATTGCTGATAATAATATTACCTATTATTTATAATAAGGCATCAGCTTTAATCGGCGGTATAGCGTATATGCAGATGATGAAATTACCTAAAGAAGTTGTTGTCGGTAATCCTGAAAATATAAATTCAAATGTTACTGCTCAATCTACAGGCAGAGTTGAGGCGAAATATTCTATTGATGTAATGGCCAGAGTTTCGGGTTTTTTAAATAAAAAATTCTTTAACGAAGGTGATTTTGTAAAAAAAGGTCAATTGCTGTTCCAGATTGACCCGCAAGAATATCAACTTGAAGTAAGAAATTCACAGGCAACAGTAAATCAGTATAATGCCTTGCTGTTAAATTCACAGCAGGAATTAAACAGGGCAAATGCTTTAATTAAAGAAGATTTGGTAAGTCATTCTTATGTTGATGAAAGTCTTGCTACAAGAAATCAAAATCAAGCTTTGCTTGATGCCGCCAGACAAAAATTGCAATTAGCAAGGGTAAATCTCGGTTATACCTCTATAAAATCTCCAATCGACGGTAGGATTGGGAAAGTTAATATAACAGAAGGGAATTATGTAACATTAACCTCAGGTCCTTTGGTTAATGTATCCAGTATTGACCCTGTATATGTTACTTTTAGCTTGCGTACATCTGATTTTGTTAAACTGCTAAAAGCAAGTGACAAATTTAAAGATGTAGAAGTTAAGGTTCAATTTGATGATGGAAATTGGTACAAGAAAACCGGGAAAATAGATTTTGTAGACAATCAAATTGATAAAAATTCCGGTTCTATACAAATGAGAGCAACTTTTGAAAATCCTGACGGCTGGCTTGTTCCCGGTGATTATATGAAAGTTTCTCTTGTAGCTCCAAGAAAAATTAATTTTATGACAGTTCCTCAAGCCTCTACAAAAGGGGATGCGATGAGCGGTTATTATGTATGGGCTGTAGATAAGGACAATAAAGTCGTAAGAAAAGATATTAAAGTTTCTGATGCTATTGATAATCATTGGATTGTAGAAAGCGGTCTTGAACCTGAAGATGTAATCATTATTTCAGGAGTTCAAAATATTACGCAGGAAGGTCAGAAAATAAAATCTATAACTGCTGAAGAATATGCTAAAAAGCAGGAAGAAGAAAAATAATAATTGTAAGTTGGGGTTTGTACCCCAACATTTTTAAATGGGATAATTATGAGAAAACTATTAGATAAAGCAAAGTTATACTTTTTTATATTAAAACCTCGTTTTGCGCTTGTAATATCAATTTGTATTGTAATTATGGGGCTTATATCTTTAGCGGGATTGAAGCAGGAAAGCTATCCTGATGTTACCCCTCCTCAAATTATGGTCAGTGCAAATTATATGGGCGCAAGTGCCGAAGTTGTTGAATCTACTGTCGCATCAGTTCTTGAACAGAAATTGAACGGTGTTGAAAATTTAACTTATATGACATCAACTTCTTATGACGGTATGTACCAACTTCAAATGTTTTTTAAAGTAGGTACGGATAAAAACGTTAACTTGATGAATGTTCAGAATAGAATTCAGCAGGTTCAATCTCAATTGCCTGAAGATGTACAAAGAACAGGCGTAACCGCAATCAGTCGTTCCTCCGGGTCCGGGGCATTGATTTTGACACTTGTTCCTGAACACGGGGATTGGTCTCAGTTAGATTTGACAAATTATGGAACAATTTACATTTCTGATGAACTAAAGCGTGTTGACGGGGTTGCGGATGTAAATGTATACGGTTCAGGTGATTATTCAATGAGAATTTGGCTTGATCCGCAAAAAATGGCAGGTTTAAATATTTCAACAAGCGAAGTTAAAGCCGCTATTGCAACTCAAAATACTCAGGTAACAGCGGGAGCTTTAGGGCAAAGACCAACTGATGATGAGCAGGCTTTGCAGATTACTCTAAAGACTAAAGGCCGTTTGCAGGAAGTTAAAGAATTTGAAAATATAATTATTCGTTCTAATATTGACGGTTCAAATGTTAAAATAAAAGATATAGCGCGAGTTGAACTTGGTGCTCAAACATATCAAAATTTGGGTCTTGTAGGGGGTAAGCCTTCTGCTGTTATTGTTATATCTCAATTGCCGGATGCTAACGTTATAAATATGTCAAAAGCTGTTCATAAAAAAGTCGATGAACTTAATTCCAGAATGACAAACGGCTTGAAGATTATGACAATTAAAGATGACGCGGATTATATTCATGAATCAATGTCAGAAGTTGAATTTACTATTCTTTTAACTGCTTTAATTGTTGTTCTTATCATATATTTATTTTTGGGTGATGGAATGGCAACACTTGTTCCTTGTGCTACTATTCCGGTGTCTTTAGTAGGTACTTTTTTTGCTT
>CADBQQ010000002.1 GCA_902796825.1 uncultured bacterium | reverse complement strand
GCTTTTACCATTCCCGGACCGCCTGTTGCTAAAATACAAGCGATATTCGGGTGCTGCATAAGCTGACTTGATAATTCGATTGACGGAATATCAATCCAACCGATAATATCCTCCGGAGCGCCTGCTTTAACAGCTGCTTCAAGAACGATTTTAGCAGCTTCAATTGTAGATTTGGTTGCTCTAGGGTGTGGTGAAAAGATAATGCCGTTTCTTGTTTTTAAAGCAATTAATGATTTGAAAATAGCAGTTGATGTAGGATTTGTTGTAGGAATAATACCTGCAATAACTCCAAGAGGTTCAGCTACTATTTTTGTTCCGTTAGCTTTGTCTTCTTTTATAATACCGCAAGTTTGTGCATTTTTATGTTTGTTATAAATGTATTCACTTGCGAAATGGTTTTTAATAATTTTATCTTCAAGAACGCCCATTCCTGTTTCTTCAACAGCCATTCTTGCTAAAGGAATACGGGCTTTGTCAGCAGCTGTAGCCGCAGCTTTGAAAATTTTGTCAACTTGTTCTTGAGTGAATGTTGAATAAACTTTTTGAGCCTTTTTTACTCTTTCAATGAGTAACTCCAACTGTTCTGCAGTGTCGACAACAGTAGACTTGTTCAATGTTTTTTCAAGTTTTTCAACTGTTTTTTTGCTTTTTGTAGTCATGTTTTTCTCCTTTTTATATATAGCATATTTTCAGAATTTTAATCGTGATTTTTATCACAAATATATTTTACTCTAAATAATATATAAAAGCAAGTGTATTTTTTACAATCTTTATAATTTCTTTATAAGTCAATACAGGCATTACAATATTGCCGTATTATAAATGTTGGCTTAGTTTATATTTATCGGAACGACTGTTTATAATAAAAGCTTATTGCCGGCTGAAAAACTAAAGAATAAGTGTACTTTTTGCACTTTATGCCAAAAGCCTTGCACCGCTTATCAAAGAGCCTACTTAACAAAACTTCATAATAGGTATTGACAAATAAAAGTTTATAGTTTATAGTGAAATTGTTAAAAAGAAGTGTTTATTAAACACTTAATCAAAAAGGAGGTAACATTATGATTACTATAAACCCTGTAAAGTTAACAAGAATTAAACAGGTTACATTCGGTGAAGGTAACCTGAATAACATAAGTGCTAACGTTGGATTGATGTCATTAGACAAAAATTCAGGTAATAAAATCAATTTTGAAAAAGACTTATACATTACAACAAAAGCCGATCCGGTGCAATCTAATCCTTTAAAGGCTATCGGATACAATATTGTTAAGGCTTATAATATACTTTTTACCCCTAGAAAAAATTCAGTACAAACCGAATCAAATTACATACATTTACCTTACATGGCATAGTATTGAAAAATTAAGACATAACTCTTTTCATTTACCCCAAAAATAAAACTCAGGTTATACCTGAGTTTTTACGTTATTGTACAAAGTTATTAATCATGTTAGTATCAATTTATGGAAAGACTTGATTTTGTTAATGCAAAAAGAATTGTAATAAAACTCGGTACAAATGTCTTGCGAGGTGATAGCGGAAATGTTTCACTACCTAGAATTTACGCGTTTATTGAAGATATTGCTAACCTTGTTAAATCAGGAAAAGAAGTTATTGTAATAACTTCCGGTGCGGTTAGTATGGGTAAAAAGCGTTTAAATCTTGAAAATACAAACGGAACTGCTCTCAAACAAGCTTGTGCTGCTATCGGGCAGAGTAAATTAATGTCAATATATGAAAACGGATTTGACACTTACGGTTTGACGGCTGCACAAATTCTTCTTACGGAAGATGATTTTTCTGTACGGGAAAGATATTTGAGTCTGCGTACAACCTTTAACAAACTGCTTGAACTTGGGGTTATTCCTGTTATAAATCAAAATGATACGGTTTCTACTCTTGAAATCGCTCCACGTTATATTGAAGAAGATATGCAAGTTTGTTTTTCAGACAATGACAAGCTTTCTGCGTTGGTTGCAAGTGAATTGGATGCGGATTTACTGATTATTTTGTCTGACGTTGAAGGTCTTTATGACAAAAATCCAAAGACTAATCCTGATGCAAAACTTATAAAATCTGTTTCAGAGGTTAATGATGAAATTCTTTCTCTTGCGACGGGAGCTTCAGAAGGCGGCAGAGGCGGAATGGAGACAAAACTTCAAGCTGCGCATATGGTAACTCGTTTTGGCGGGAAAGTTTTGATTGCGAACGGTAAGGAACCATTTATAATTAGACGAATTTTTAATGGAGAGGATTTAGGCACCATGTTTTTGCCAACTGACGAAAATCTTTCCGATAAAAAACGCTGGATTGGTTACGCGACAAATATAATCGGCAAAATTAAGGTTAATGATGGCGCGAAACAAGCGCTAATCAATCAAGAAAAGAGCCTATTGCCGATTGGTGTGCTTGAAATCAAAAACACATTCAATAAGGGGGATGTTGTTTCAATTTTGGATGAGGATGAGCATGAATTTGCACGCGGAATTGTAAATTATGATTCTGCTTCGTGCAGTAAGTTAATTGGCAGACATTCTGACAATATTCTTGAAATTCTCGGCTTCAAAAACTATGATGCAATAATTACAAGGGACAATATAACGATATTATAAACAGATGCACTATTTCTAAGAGGGTAAAAATGGATTTTATTAACATAGCAAAAAATGCAAAACAAGCTTCACTTGAAATCGCGGGATTATCAACAGAAATTAAAAATGAGGCATTGATTGCAATTGCGGATGCATTTGAAAAATATAAACAGGAAATTTTTGAAGCAAATAAGCTGGATTTGAATTTTGCACAGGCTCTTGTTCAAGATGGAAAGCTTGCAAAATCGATTTTTAATCGTTTAAAGTTAGACGAAAATAAAATGCGCGATATGATTCAAGGTGTTCGGGATATTGCGAACTTGGAGGAGCCTGTCGGGAAAATGCTTTTAACCCGTGAACTTGACAAGGATTTGACATTGTATAAAGTTAGTTGCCCTATCGGGGTTTTGGGTATAATTTTTGAAGCAAGGCCTGACGTTATATCTCAAATTTCCGCACTTTCAATAAAATCGTCAAATGCCGTTATTCTCAAAGGCGGCAAAGAATCCGTAAATACAAATAAAAAAATTATGGAAATAATTAATCATGCTTTATCTCAGGTTGAAAAATTCCCGCAAAACGTGGTGCAACAAGTTTTTACGCATGAAGATATCGCGCAAATGCTTAAATGTGATGAATATATTAACTTAATTGTTCCGCGTGGCGGGAACAAGTTAGTTCAATATATAAAAGAAAACACAAAAATTCCTGTACTTGGGCATGCAAGCGGGATTTGTCATATTTTTGTTGACAGTTGTGCTGATATTGATATGGCTTCAAAGATTGTTGTTGATGCAAAAACTCAATATCCGAGTGCTTGCAACGCGGTTGAAACACTTCTCATTCATAAAGATTTTCAAAAATCTAAAGAACTTCTTGCTTCTTTGCAATTAGAAGAAATTAAACTTGTTTCAAATCCTGAAAGATGGGATTTTGAGTATGGTGATAAAATTTTATCTTACAAATTTGTAGATAGTATTCAAGATGCAATTGAGCATATCAATACTTACGGTTCAGGTCATACGGATTGTATTGTTACAGAAAATGCTGAGAATGCCGAATTATTTATGAATAACGTGGATTCATCCGGAGTTTATTGGAATGCTTCTACAAGATTTGCGGACGGTTTTCGTTACGGTTTTGGGGCAGAAGTAGGGATTTCTACCAACAAAACACATGCTCGCGGACCAGTCGGATTAGAGGGTTTAACGATTTATAAATATAAACTTATCGGTAACGGTCAGATTGTTGCGGATTACGCAAATGGAATCAAGCAATTTCATCACAAGGATTTGTGATTGCTTATTTTAAAACAGTGATTGCATCTTTTAGTAAGATTATAATTTGGTTACAATGTACAAATATTTTTTGCATTGTAGTGTTAAGTTGTTTGAGTTTGCGTTTTTCTTCTGAATTGAAATACGCTTCTATTTCTGGATTAGATTTTATGTTGTTTATAGCATCGCTAATCATTTGAAAGATGATAAGCGTATCGGTATAGCATATAAAACCGTTTCTCACGATCTTATAGAATATATTTCCAACATTTCCTTGTTTGAGAAAATCTTTTTCAAAAATTTCAGAATTTTTTTGTTTTAGTTTTGTGTAAACAGCATCGATTATGTCCGTTTCCATATTTGCCACTATATTAACTTATAACTACATGTAATTATAAGTTAATATTTTAGTATTGTCAAATATGAAATAATAATTTTATGAACAAGGCTGACATTTACAAAAAAATTAGCAATAATATAAAACGAATTAGAAAAAGCAAGGGTTTGACACAAGAAGCATTTGCTGAAATTATGGATGTTAGCTGGACTTATGTAGCAAAAATTGAATCAGGGAAATACAACATTTCTATTGGCAAAATTGTAGAACTTGCAAATTATCTTAAAACTGATATTAAAGAACTTTTAAAATTATAAGACTAATTAAAAGAACAATAAAAAAGCGGGATTTAATCCCGCTTTTTTATGCAACTACTTGTAAATTTTTACCGGCTTGGTCACCATATTTAGCAACCAGTTCTTCTTCTGTTAAAATTTTAACCTCAGGTTCCGGTCTTGGCATGCGCACACCTTGCGTTGTAACTTTATAAGTACCATCATCTTGAGGTTCTACTTTAGTATCTGAACCTACCATTTGAGGAATTTCGATTTTTTTACCGTCTGATGTTGTCACAATTTGTGATACAAATGGATTATCTTTTGCGTATTCTACTTTTCCTACACCATCTACTGCCATAATTATGCCTCCTTTACTTCACACACACTTATATATAAAGTATCTTTATGAAAAATAATTGCTCTTTAAATTTTGATTATTAATTTATATTAAAAAAGTCGGAATTAAAAATCCCGACTTTTTAGTTTATTCTTTATCTTTTTTATTCTCCGGCTTTTCTTCTTCAACCGGATCGACTTGTTCTTCGATTACTTCTTCGGAGTCATTTTCTGAGTCCTCTACTTCCTCATCTTCAAGGTCATCGTCATCAAAATCATCATCTTCTTCATCGTCAAGATCATCATCAAGCTCGTCATCATCGTCTGAATTTGAATCTTCAGCAGCAGCTTTGGCTTCTTCTTCAGCTTTTATTGCTGCTTCAATTTCTTCTTCATCTTTAGCTCTTACTACAGGGATTGAAAGCATAAGTGCCATTTGTTCTCCCTCTTGTTCAAAATTGAGTTCAAGAGCTTCTTTGTCCATTTCGACGTATTTTGATAAGAGTTCAATAAGTTCTTTACGCATTCTTTGCAATAATTCAGGAGTTAAGTTTGTTCTATCCTGCATCAACACAACGCGCAATCTGTTTACTGCAACGTCTTTTGAATCTTCTTTCGGCGCAGCTTGTCCGAAAAGACCGAGAATTTTGTTATACAATTCTGTAAAAATATTTTCGCTCATTTTAGTTTTCCTTTCCTTTTTTCAGGAATTTTGAGAAGAACTTTTTAATTTTAGTTGAAACTTTTGCTTCTTCTTCAAAATCAATGAACGGAACATCATTTCCCATAATTCTTTCTGCAACGTTGCGGTAAGCTCTGCCGGCAGGTGAATTTTCATCATTTACGACAGGTTCGCCTTTGTTTGTAGAAGTAATAATACCTGTATCTTCGGGAATTATGCCGATTAGTTCAGCTGAAAGGATTTCTACAACGTCGTCTTTGCTCATCATATCTTTAGAAGCTGCCATATTGGATCTGTATCTGTTTAAAAGAAGTTTGTAAGATTTAATTTCTTCTTTTGCTTCCAATAGTCCGATAATTCTATCAGCGTCACGAACAGCAGACATTTCAGGAGTAGTAACAACGATTGCTTCTGTTGCGCCTGCTACTGCGTTTTGAAACCCTTGTTCAATACCGGCAGGACAATCCACAAGAACAAAATCGAATTTTTCTTTTAATTTGTCGCAAATTTCCTTCAATTGTTCTTCTGAAACTGCGGTCTTATCGCGAGTTTGGGCTGCTGCCAACAAACACAAGTTAGGATTTCTTTTATCTTTCACAAGAGCTTGTTTTAATTTGCAGCGTTCTTCTACAACGTCAACAATTGTGTAAACAATTCTGTTTTCCAAACCTAATAAAAGGTCTAAGTTTCTCAAACCTAAATCGGTATCAATCATTACGACTTTTTTACCGGCGCGAGCAAGTGCGGTACCAATGTTAGCGTTAGTGGTAGTTTTGCCGACACCGCCTTTTCCCGATGTTATTACTATTACTCTGCCACTCATTTATGTCTCCTTAATTCTCGTTGTGTATTTTCCTTATTACGATACTTCCTTTGTAAGCAAAAGCTTCTTCAGGAATGTATTCACTTGTTTTTTGTATATACGGCATATTCACTGTATCAGGTCTGCGTGCAAAAATTTCACCTATTCTTATTTGTACAGGGTTTAGTTTTAATGCACGAATTCGGGCATAGTTATTACCGTCAGAACCTGCGTGCGCAATTCCGCCTAAAATACCCCAGACGGTTATATCCCCTTTTGCAATAATTTCGGCTCCCGGGTTTACGTCGCCTATTATTATAACATTACCGTCAGATGAAATACTTTGACCTGAACGAACGGTTTTTCTGATGTACAAAGTCGGCAGATTTTCTGCTTCTTCTTTTTGTTTAACCGTTTCTTCATCATTTCCGCCAATTGCTTCAACATCAATGTCGTCACTATGTTTTACGACTTTTATATCGTCTTTGTTCGGAAGTTCGGTTGAAGCGAAAATATTGTCAAGCGC
>CADBQQ010000001.1 GCA_902796825.1 uncultured bacterium | reverse complement strand
GCTTGATGATAATATGACAAGAACAACGCGCGGAACAGGTTTGGGTTTGTTTATAGTAAAAGGTTTAATTGAAGCAATGAACGGTTCTATTAAACTATCATCCGATGATGAATACGGATTTTGTGCAACAATTACATTAAACATTGTGTAAAAGATGAATATTTTGAATAGAAACCCTAAAACGGATTTTTGTTTGGTTTTAGGGTTTCGGTTATTTTCAGGCTTTTTTGATTATATTGCAAGATTTATTTTTTCTTTTTAAGTTCTTCAAATTTTGCTTGCATTGTGGGATTATTCTTTGTAAGTCGTTTTATGCTCAAATCTTCCACTTTGTTATTAGCAGAATTTAGGTGTTTTTCTGATAGTAACAGTGCATCTTTTATCCCTTGTAAAGTTTTTATTGTTTTATCAATGCCTGTAATGGCTTCGTTAAATCTTGCTCCGGCATCTTTGACGTTTTTCATAAATTTTTCTTTAAAATTGTTCATTTCATCTTCAAAATTTGAGATATCTATGTTTTGAGATTTGACAAGTGCAAGTTCGTTTTTGTATTGAATGGATTTTTTTGCAGCATTTCTTAAAAGTGTTATTATCGGGATAAAGAATTGCGGTCGTACGACATACATTTTTTCGTATTTATGTGAAACATCAACTATACCGGTATTATAGAGTTCGTTTTCAGGTTCAAGCATTGAAACAAGGACGGCATATTCACATTTTTTTTGTGTACGGTCTTTATCCAACTCTTTAAAGAAATCTTCGTTTCTTTTTTTCTTTTCTGTATTGTCAGCTTCGTTTTTCATTTCAAACATAATAGAAATATATTCACTGCCGTCAGGGTCATAATCTCTAAAGATATAATCCCCTTTGCTTCCTGATTTTGCATCATTATCTTTTTCAAAATATGCACTGTCAAAACCTGTTGCACGAAGCTGATTGAATGAAATTTCGCAATGTTGTTCTAAAGTTTCACCGAGCATTTTTGTTGACAATTTTGCTTTGAAATCTTTATAGCGGGCAATTTCTTCGTCTTTGCATTGTAATTGTACTTCATATTTGTCTTTAAGATGTTGTTCTTTTATTTGGTATTCTTTTTCATCTATCTTTTGTTGTCCTTTTAGTTCAGATATTTCATTATCTTTTTTTACAAGTTCGGCATCTTTTTTGTTAATAATTTCATTAATTTCAATTTGCTTATCTTTGTTAAAAGAGTCTAATTTGTTTTTGAGTTCGGCAATTTGTTTATCTTTTTCGGCTTCGGTTTCTTTAATTGCAGAATTTTTGGTTAATTTTTCCGATTCAAGTTTTGCTTTTAAATCTGCAATTTCTTTTTCTTTTTCGCTCAATTTATTTTGGAAGTTTTTTTCGGCTTCAAGTTTCACTACTTGAAGTGCGTTTTCTTTGTCTTTTTCATATTGGGCTTGTCGGTCTTTGAGTTCATTAGAAAACTCTTCATCTCTGACTTGTTTTACGATGGCAGCGTATCCGGCTTCGTCAACTTGAAATATTTCATGACATTTAGGACATTCGATTGTATGTTTAACCATTGTTGCGGACCTTTCTTTTTTATCGCTAAACCAATTTTAAATTATAAAATTTTCTTTAGGGTATCACAAACATGTGTTTGAATTAATTTATTGATTTATTAATTCCATAATGACATAAAAATATGTGTAAATTAAAAATGATAAAAAGCAAAATATAACAATTAAGTATGCAGAAGGTTAAACTCCCAACAACTCGGCATCATAGCCAATAAAAACGCATTGTAAACGCACAGTCGGTTTGAGAAGAATGAACACAAATTTTGAGAATCACTATTTTTTATAATTTTTGGCTGCTTTAAAAGTATCGATATCTTTAGTAACTTCATAAAATAATAATATACTTTGTATTCTTCTTTTAAATGCAGGTTTTCGACTGTTCAAAGTTATATCTTCAATAGAATTTGGCATTGTTGCAATTCCATTACTATACATTAGAATTTGATATTGGTCTTGAACTTTTTTATTAGTAGATATTATATTAGGTTTTTTATTAAATCCATTAACATCAAAAGCAGGTAGGGTAGACTTCAGTCTACCAAATATCTTGAATAAGTTGACTAAAGTCAACCCTACTTATGAGTGAAAAAGTGTGCAAGAATAGTGCAAAAAATGAGTAAAAAAGTGCAAAGAAAGTCACTTTTGGAGTAGTTTGAATCAACTCACTTCCGACCTTGTTGAATTGGCAAAGGCTGGATTGCTTCGTGCTTTTGCCCTCGCAATGACATAAAAACCTTCCGACCAAATCTCCTGTTAAAAGGTATCCGCACTTGGCTCGCTCGTTCAACCCACAAAACGGCAGCTTCGCATCCTCACCCCATTGTAATTTAACATACAGAACAAGATGTAATTAACTATGAGATGGAGATGAAAACATTATAAATTAAATTTATTTTATTATTCAAGAT